>JAYYCN010000114.1:0-13171 GCA_036161795.1 Bacteroidota bacterium | reverse complement strand
TATTGTAGGTAGTCATCTAACCAAAGAATTTGATAAAATTCGTGATATCGAATTGAGGGTTGGAGCTTTACCAAGATTCCCCAATGGTTTGTTGGCATATTCCTTTAATTGGTCATCGTATGGTGTTATTAATGAATATCTAAACGACGCCGAAGTCATTCACAACGGTGTAAAGAAAAACGTACCCTCGTTGGAAGGTTTCGAATACATCAATATCGAAGGCCAGGAATTTGAAGCATTCGCTACCTCGGGAGGATTAGGTACTATGTGTGATACCTATGAAGGGCAGGTGGATACCTTGAATTATAAAACCATTCGTTACCCTGGCCATGGAAAATTAATGCGTTTTCTTATGTACGAACTAATCATGAAAAATGACCTTGAGAACCTCGAGAAAATTTTAAGTAATGCCAAACCACCTGTAAAAGATGATGTGGTCTATGTATACGCAGTAGTTGAGGGTTGGAAAAACGAAAAAATATCACGTTCGGAATATTACAGAGCATTTTACCCTATAGAATTTGAAAATCAATATTGGAGAGCCATTTCATGGACTACAGCAGGTGCTTTGGTAGCAACCATTGAACTTGTAGCTGACGGTGTATTACCTCAAAAAGGGTTCATAAAACAGGAGGAAATTCCCTTTGAGCAATTTGTGAAAACACACACCGGCTCCCTATTTCTAAAAAAAGCACAAAGCCTCAATGAAGTTCAACAGGAAAAGCCCTTTAGCTAAGTTATTAGAAGGCCTTTTTTCCACGTATGCCGAGCATGTACCCGATGTAAATCGAATTACAAATGCTATGATCGACGCGGGATACATTGGCAAGCAAGAAGACATCGTTAATGACCATATTGCATTTCGAACAATGGGTGTTCAACATTTGGGAATACAATCTTTAGAAAAAATATTTCTACATTATGGCTACAAACGTGAAGACTTTTATCGGTTTGAAAAGAAAAAACTTAATGCCTATTGGTATTCCCCACCCAGCGAAGAATATCCGAGAGTGTTTATCTCAGAACTATGTGTAGATGAGTTAAGTGTAAAGGCACAAACCATCATTCATGAATACACCAATTCTGTCAACTATGACCCAGTAAATAAGTTAAACTTAGAAAATTCGGATGATGTTGTCTCTTTTTTTTCAACTCCACTCTGGAAAATCCCCACATGGTCAGATTATCAATTCCTCCTAAACGAAAGTGAATATGCAGCATGGGTCATTTATAATCGGTATTACCTCAACCATTATACCATTAGCGTCCATGCACTGCCCAACCCAATCAACAAGCTTCTTAACTTTAATCAGTTCCTAAAATCATGTGGAATTAAATTGAACGATGCAGGAGGAGAAATCAAAACAAGCCCTGATAAGCTTCTACTACAAAGTAGCACTGTTGCACAAAACGTAGATGCCCTGTTTCAAGAGGGTAGTTCACACACGATTGCAGGGAGCTATGTTGAATTTGCCGAAAGAAAACCAACAAAAAATGGCATTAGAGAAGGCTTTGAAGCTGGAAATGCAGATAAAATTTTTGAAAGTACATTCAGATCTCAAACAGAAAAATGAAAGAACTAGACCTCATATTCAGTGAATTAAATCTATCCAAAGAACACAACGGTTGTCACGATGGACAACATTGGTTTGGTAATGGAGTAACATTCATTTCTAACACGCCTGTAACTAACCAAAGGTTAGGAGAAGTTAGGGGTGGAAGCTTGGAAGACTTCTCGGATCTTTTAAAGGTCTCTCAAGAGGCCTTTGTGGAGTGGAGAAGTATCCCAGCCCCACAGAGAGGTGAAGTCATCAGAAAATATGGTCTCCTGTTACGAGAACATAAAGAATCTTTGGGGAAATTGGTTTCTTGGGAAATGGGTAAATCTCTCCAAGAAGGATGGGGAGAAGTTCAAGAAATGATTGACATCTGTGATTTTGCTGTTGGGCTTTCACGCCAATTGCATGGATTTACCATGCATTCCGAACGACCGCAGCATAGGATGTACGAACAATATCATCCACTCGGAGTGGTAGGAATCATTTCCGCATTTAATTTCCCAGTTGCTGTTTGGAGTTGGAATGCCGCCCTAGCATTGGTCTGTGGTAATAGCATTATCTGGAAGCCTTCGGAAAAGACACCGTTTTGCGGCATTGCTTGTCAGAAATTACTGAACCAAGTCTTAATTGAAATGCAAATGCCAGTAGGTGTTAGTACCCTTATTGTAGGAGATGCTAGCATCGGTCAAGCACTTGCTGAGAGTAACAAGGTTTCTTTGGTATCTGCCACTGGTTCAACAAAAATGGGCAAAGAGGTTTCAAAAAGAGTGGCTTCAAGATTGGGTAAATCAATTTTGGAATTGGGTGGTAATAACGCCATTATCGTCACTCCTGACGCAGATATTAAAATGACTGTTATGGGGGCTGTATTTGGTGCCGTTGGCACCTGCGGACAACGCTGTACAAGCACTCGAAGATTAATCGTGCATAAATCCATATTTGATGAGGTTGCAACAGCCATGAAATCTGCGTATCAACAGCTCAAAATTGGCAACCCACTAGATACAGAAAATCATATTGGACCATTGATCGATCAAGATAGTGTCAATAACTACTTAAACGCTTTGTCAGCTGTAGATAAGGAAGGTGGCGAATGGCTTGTAAAAGGAGGTATTGTAGAAAATGCAGAGAGTCCGTTTTATGTCAAACCAGCGATAGCCAAAATAAGACACAATGCAGAAATTGTTCACACGGAAACATTTGCACCCATCCTGTACATGATTCCTTATGAGGGTAATCTGGAAGTGGCCATTAAATATCAGAATGAGGTACCGCAAGGACTTTCATCTGCCATTATGACTCAGAATTTACGTGAAGCAGAACTATTCCTCTCGCATCAGGGAAGTGATTGTGGGATAGCTAACGTGAATATTGGAACTTCTGGAGCTGAAATTGGAGGGGCATTTGGCGGCGAAAAAGAGACCGGAGGTGGAAGAGAAAGTGGTTCAGATGCATGGAAAGCATACATGAGAAGACAAACCAATACCATAAACTACAGTGCTGTTTTGCCGTTGGCTCAAGGAATCAGTTTTAAACTGTAATTTGGTCTTGGAAAGGCTTGCGTTTGAAGAACTAAATCCCATGGTGGAAATAGGTACCCGAATTTTGATTCATGGATTACCATAAATATTGGGAATTAGCCATCGATTACCATCAATATCAATTTGATTTCAAATCAAAAAAAGAAAACGCTGCTAAGCTCCAATATGGAGAATATATAGCCTTGAATCATCACCGTAGTGAGCGAATTGAAAAACGTCTTACTATAGATGACGAAACCCAAAAAATATTGCAAAAAGCAGCCATACAGCATTGGTTGGTGATTTCTGAACATTGGTGCGGAGACGCTGCACAAACAGTGCCCATCATGAATAAACTCGTCGAGTCTAGTCAGGGTAAAATCAAAATAAAATTGATTTATCGAGATAGTTACCCGGAGCTCATCGATGCTCACCTAACCAATGGCGGAAAAGCCATACCAAAAATTCTGCAGCTAGACCATAAAATGCAATTAATCCATGATTGGGGACCCCGTCCGGCGGAAGCTCAGAAGCTCGTGCAAGAGTTACGTTCTAACCCTGAAACAGCAAGTAATTATGCTGAACCATTACACAAGTGGTATGCTCTAGATAAGCAAAAAAGCACCACGACAGAGTTAATTGAACTCGCAAGAATACTTTAACTTAATGTAAGACTGATCCAACCCAACCATCTTTTGACTAGCTTCGTCTTGTATTCAAGACGATTGGATTTTACGAAACTCATAGCACGCCTTCAAAAAGGAAATAGAAAAGCACAAAAAGAGCTCTATGAACAGTTCTCTCCTAGCATGTTTTCTCTATGCTTGCGCTATGCCAAATCCAAAGAAGATGCCGAGGATATTTTTCAGCAAGCATTTATTAAGACCTACGATAAAATAAACCAAATAAAAGAACCCAAAGCCCTACCAGGATGGATGAAGTCATTGTTTGTTCGTGAATGCCTCGACTTCTATAAAATTTCCCATCAAAAACAGGTGTTTTCGGAATTTGTTGATGATCAAATCAAAGGGTTTGATATGAATGAAGCGGTAGAGAATTTATCTATTGAGGAATTACGCCGTGAGATAAACCTCCTTCCGCACAAATGTAGAATGGTATTCAATCTTTTTATCATTGATGGATATAGTCACGCTGAAATCGCTGAAACTATGGAAATCACCGAAGGAACTTCTAAATCCCAACTATTTGAAGCAAAGAAGCGTCTTAAAAATGCTATTTCACAGAACCGTAAATATGTGAAGGTCTAAATGAGTAAGAACTGGTTAGATATCATTCGAACGCAATTCAGCGAAGACAAAGTAACTCCGCCGGATGCATCATGGGAAAATATCAGTGAAGATTTATGGACGAAAAATATTGAACAAAAACTTCAAGAAACTAATCAGACCGCACCACCCAATCATCTTTCAAAAGATATTTTTCAAAAGATACCCCATTCAGGTACAGGAGCAACAACGTTCTTGAAAGTATCTGCAGGTGTTTTGGGGGTTGTCGCTTCTGTGAGTGCCGTTATATTTTATACTCAAAAGCCACCGGACACAGATCAAAAAACCATCCCTTCAATCGTCAAAATGAATGAATCTATCAATGGTAACAGATCTCCTCTTCTCAACAATACAGGTCAACATGAAGTTATCCTAGAGGGAACTTCCTCATCATCAAATTATAAGTTAACAAGTGAATTGAACAGTTCTTTCCTATCGGAAAACAATCGTCACTCAGCGACAAAGAGCAATACGCAGATAGCATCTTCTCCAACAGAGAACCAAGAAATGTATCAATTTCAAAAAATCAATCAGAACATCGTTGGTAAAACGCTAGAGGCATCCATCATTCCTGAATGGATAATTGAAACAAGAAGTTTAAACTTAAAACCCTACACGGGTCAAAAAAGAAAGCCAAACCATACGTTTCAGTGGAGTATTGGCATTGAAAAACAGGTAAAATCAGCGTACAGGGAGCATTCTGGAGAACGGTATTTCTCTTCAAAAACTCCTGTTCAACGCGATTACGGTGCTCATTTTGGAATTTTGTTAAATAACCATTGGCGCTTCAAAACAGGCCTATACACTGCCAAGTCAAGTTATAAAAGAGATTTTAAGAATACACCTTTCTTCAAAACTCCTGTTAAAATAAGACCAACAAAACGCCTCATAAAAATCAGTGCTGAGCACTTCAGTAGAGAGATTGATGCAACCAATGTCGAGCTATTCCCCAGAAACGTTTCTCCCACGGATACTTTGAAATATTATCGAATCAATTATCTAGAAAATGTTAACTTTTCATATTGGGAGGTACCCATCACATTGGGATATCAAACCAGCTATCATCGGTTATCATTTGGTATAAATCTCGGAGGTCGTATTTTTATCACGAGAAAAGTAGACGCCTTATTTGAGTTAGCCATTAAGAACTCCACAAACCAATCGTTCCAGTTTCAGTATAGCAAGGCGGCTTTAGGAAAGTCTTTCTTCCAAGGATTTATCGAACTTCAAAGCGGTTTTAAAATCACTAGACACCTAGAAATTAGTGGGAATTTATTGATACCTAATATGTTAACTGAAAATTTACCGTATATTCGAGGCTTAGAAAATCAAACAACATTTAGGGGAACGCTAGGTGTGATTTTTAATATATAAATTGAAGATTACATTCAGAAGCAATTTAAATCAACCATTTTTAAACAACATTCGTCTTAAGATTATGAAAAACTCATTTGAAAATATTTTACTACTTGCGATTGTAGCAAGCCTTGGATTTACATCATGTAAAAAACAAAAGGATGACCTGGATTTAGGTGGTTCTAAAGGTGGCGAAAAAACATACGACTGCCCCACACTTAAGAAAAATTTCCGTGAAGAATGTAAAACTAAAAAAGGAGAGGTAGGATTTGTTAATGCCGACTGCGAGTGTCAAACAAGAAATTTAGAGTCTGGGGATAAGAAAGACGACAGAAAAGACAAGAAAGATTGGGATAAAAAAGACAAGAAAGACTGGGATAAAAAAGATAAGAAAGACTGGGATAAGAAAGATAAGAAAGACTGGGATAAGAAAGATAAGAAAGACTGGGATAAGAAAGACAAGAAAGACTGGGATAAGAAAGACAAGAAAGATTGGGATAAAAAAGATAAGAAAGATTGGGATAAAAAAGACAAGAAAGATTGGGATAAGGAAGACAAGAAAGACTGGGATAAGAAAGACAAGAAAGACTGGGATAAGGAAGACGAGCGAGATTCAGATGAACGAGATGGTGAAGAGGATGAAAAAGATCGAGACGGCGACAAAGAAGAAAAAGACAATACCAGAGGAGGTTAATTAGTAATGCTAAATCATACAGAAAAAGGGAGCCCAAGCTCCCTTTTTCTATTTAAAAGGCCTCTCCGATATAGAAATAGATGCCATAACCATCTGGATTGAGACCAACATCTATACGCGTGAAAATATCCTTCTTTGGAAAGAGCAAATACCTTAATCCTCCACCGACAGACCATTTATAATTGTCAGATGGAAAATCGTCAGACACTGCGCCTACTGCCCCAAAAACAGCTCCCCCCAGTCGGCGGCTAAAATCAAAGGGTAAAAAACGGTATTCGGCTTGTGCCGCTAAATAGTTTTTATCTCTATATCGACCAAAATAATACCCTCGCATCATCATTTCACCTCCCATCATACTTAACTGATTAAACGGGAGTTTTTCACCTGCAGAAAATTGGCCTAATACCTGCATGGCAAGAACTTGATTCTTTCGGGTAGGAATAAAATAACGACCATCAACGAACCAGGTTTCCATGGGGTGAGAAGTAGAAAATAAATCGGGGTAATTTAGATAGGCAATTTCTGCTAGAAAGCCTTTTCTTACGTTGAGAATATTATGTCGGGAATCCCAAATAAGACCCAATCCAATTCCCAAGTTCCTGCTACCATTATAACCTGTAGGGAAAACTCTTTCATTGATGGGGATACCGTCCTTCCAGTCGAAACTAGCGCTCTGTAGTTGTTGGTAATCCAACTCTAGTCCTGAGAACAAATTCTCGGTAAGACGGTAAACAAAACGTTCACGTATGCTGTAATAATTGGCCGGAACAACAGCTAAGGGAGTTGTTCGGGAATGATTTCCAATACCATAATAAGACAGCGGGTAGTCCTGGAAACGCATTCTTCCCAATGTAAGAAAACGATTATCACGGCCATATATAGCATGATCAACCCATAGACCCAACTGCTTTTCTTGTGTGTAAAAAGCAAAGGCCGAAATCTCACTAAGGCGTAACGATGTGTCGTTGTTTACATGAAAAACTACAATACTACTTACTCCAAATTCCCATTTGGTTTCAGGTGTATAACCAATGGTTGGATAAACTAAATATCTTGGCTTACCAGAGTTTAAGGTGTCGTACACCATATCGTGAATCCACTGGGGTAATCCACTCTTTTTTGCCGCATTTACTTCAGCTGAATCCTTTGGATTCACTTGAGCATCTAAAACGGTAGATGTGATTGATGCAAGAAGTATAAAAACCCACGTCCGTATGCCGAAGAGATGCATGGTCAAAAATACCGATATTTTATGATCCCTTGTTTGTTTCTTTATTCAATTTAATCCACGATTCTTTTCTCTCTGTAGTTGCTATTGAACAGTCCTAAGGCTCCCGTATAGAGGTTAATACGAAGATGATTATCTATTGTATTACGGTTAACTTGAAGATCTGAAAACCTGAAACCGTTTCAATTCTCAAATAGTATATTCCAGGTGTCCAATTTGAAACATCAAATGTACGTTTTTGTGCATTGTGTAACTCATTCAAATTTATCCGTGATCCCGCAATGTTTAAGCATTGTATATTACTTTCTTCATCCAGTCCATCAATTAAGAAAGAACCCCTTGCAGGATTGGGAAAAATATTGATTCCCAACTCTTTCATTTTAGACCTATTCAATCGATCCATTGAGATTGTTTTAGAAATGCCACATGTACAGGCGTACAACCTATTTACAGCAGTAAATTCAACGGTATATATATCATCACCAGGTAAGGAAATTTGAAAACTAGCATTTTCGTCTTGAGTGGTTCCCTCTCCCACACTGATCACCTTCCATTTGTAATCTACACCCAATTGCCCCCCGAGCGTTAATGCAGTATCCACGGGGGTTAATTCAGCTCCATAATAAGCGTAACTGTAATCTGGTTTAAATGTAAAATCACATGTTTTGGGCTGCGGTTTTATAAACACACCCTTCGTCAAGTTAGTTTTGCAGCCACCCTCAATAATCGTTGTAAGACTGAGGGGTACCGTAATCGAATCATGTGTTTGGATTATAAACTTCGGCGAATATTTTTTGGATGTGTCTACGTAATTAAAACTCCACAGATATTTAGCGTCCATAAGCCCATCGTATTTGGTAAGGTTTTCAATCATTAGACTATCTCCTGAGCAGGTGGATTCTACTTTGAAATTAGGAATTGCTTCATCCAATACTTCAACATCCCGCTCTGAGGAATCTGCACAACCTTGATCATTCAGAACCTTTAACTTCACCTTATTTATTTTCAAAACTTCCCAATCTGTCTGCCAATCCCAGTTATTGGAAACCTCTTCATCATTCAAATACCAACTATTCTGTACCAACACAGATTTGTCATAGACGGTTGTGTTTTTAAAGTTTGTTTCGGAATGAATGCATGCTCGGTCAATATCAAAATCAACAAATGGTGTAGGTTTTACCACCACATCTCTGCTCAGTGAATCCCGGCAACCAAACTCACTATTCACGAATAACGTCACACGCTTTTTACCCGCTGAATCATAGGTAAGGGATGTATTCTTTTGTGTACTGTAGGCAGATCCTTCTCCAAACTCCCAACGCACACCAAAGAGCGAAGTTTGCATAATCGTCTTTGTATTGAATTGGACTTTTTCACCCCGACAAATCTCACGAGTGAATTCAGCCTTTGCTTCAGGCTGTTCAAATACTGTGATTTTCTCTTCTAACGAATTTATACAACCATTTTTCTCTCCTGTCAAACGCACATAATAAACACCCCTTTTATCATAAGTATGATCAATATTAACAGCGCCCATGGCGGTGTCCCCATCTCCAAAATCCCAAAAAAAATCAGCATCGGTAGGAGAACTTTGGTTAATAAACCGAACCACACGCTGCTCACAGGGATTGGAATTAGTAAACATCAAATCGGGAGTAGCCCGGATATTAAGGGTATCCGTTAATGAAAAAGAAAAATCATATTGAGCCGTTTTTACCCTAAGCGTTACCACATATTTTCCGGCACTATCGTAAACAAAGTAAGGTGAGTACAAAGAAGAAGTGTCTTTCTTGTTCTTCTCGTCAAACCGCCAATGATAGGTAAGGTAATCTTCTCCTTTGGTTAGCTCGGTTTGGTTGTAAAACCAAATTGTATCCTTATTGCACAGCGTAGAATCGTTACTGAAACTCAAATTAGGAGTAGCCGACTGATGTATCTTTTGCAATATAATCGTGTCGCAACCTGTGACTTCGTTCAAGACCTGAACCACTAAAAACAACAGGCTATCTTCAAAGGCCGTATCGGAATCCGTGATAGATATCAATGCATTCTTTCCCATAGATGGACTGTTGAAGGTCACTTTACCTGCGTTGCGTCCAGATACACTGTGATAAGTCACTTTGGCTGTCCACCCTTTACCTGTAGCATAATCTGCATTGGACAGACCCCTTGGAGCTGTTAGTTCAAAATCCAATGGAGTGCCCATAGGTGCAGCAATCACTCCAGATTTAGACACGGGTATATTTACCAATGTTGAATCGAACTTATTTACCAATGTGCTCCCTCCTGGTGAAGGAATTACTTTAGACTCAAAAGTGACCGTATCGTCTTGAAATCTGTCATTGCTATTCAAAAGATACACTTTTAGCCTTCCAGTTCCCCATGGACTCAACATCAAAGGGTTATCAAATTTTACCGTTTGAGTATCTCCGGGTAATAAATTCAGTTGATGGTGTTCGATCTTCCTTGACACTCCATTATCAATTAAAAGGCTGATCGTAGGAATGGTATCCACCCACTCATTGTAGACCTTAAAACGGTCAGCTAAAATCTCACCTGAGCAAACGGTATCTCGCTTGGGCAAATCAATAATTATACCAATATTCATGTGATCAATGATCGCACCACGATCACAAGAAATAGGGTGTCTTTTTTTAGAAAAAATATCTGATTCAGAAATATTATTGGAAGGGACCTCATTTTGGTTTCTGAATTCTTTTGATCTAAAGTCATTTTTAGCTGGGTCACGAAAAACAGAAGGAAACCAACGTGTCCAAGAATCTACCACCGCACCTGCCTTCCAACTCTTAAAACTGGTATATTGGGTAGTACCAAAAGCCCATTCTTGCCCGGCAAATCCATCGAAATAAAATGTGTTTCTCTCAACACTCCAACCCGAAGAATTTGAGGTATTGAAAAATGCTCCATATACCGAACCCTTTCCCTTTGCCTCTATAATATTACCAACAAACGTAGTTTTAGAATCGTCATCTAAATAAGCCATTGTGGTCAAGTGTGTAGATTTCTTGGCTAAGCTATCATACAATGTATTATTATAGATATTCTGAATATATGTCGTCTGATAATTAGTAGAGTATAAATAATGCGTCTCAAGGGGTCCCATTAAATGCGCAAGTATATTATCGTGAACAGACATGTTATTGGGCCAATACCAATATGCTCCAATCGTTTGACCGAGTGCATCTTTGGTATATTGGTTAGTCACCTTATTCCGTGCTATTTCCCAGTTACCTGCCCTCATCACGGCCATGCAATACAGCTCCTTGGAACTAAAAACCGAATCTATAAAATTATCAGAAATGGTATTCAATCCTGTATTTCCACTGCTTACATTATTGCCAAAAATCACCACACCATCTCCCCCATTATCCGCGCCAAAGTTTAAGTCCTTGAACGTGTTTTTATCTATACGGATATCCTCGCCAAAATTAGCATACATGGCATAGGAATAACCCGTGTACCCCTTTGCATTTGAGAAGCTGTTTTCAATCACTTCGTTCAGAACCCCGTATTGGGTAAGTATTCCACTAAAGAGAGTATGATATCGTAAATTCTTGATTTTATTTGCAATAATTTCCACCGGGTATTTAGAGGTACCTACCGCATACCACAAGTTTATGCCATATACATATTTTATGTTATCTGGGTACGTTGCTGATTTGGGAATTACCGCTCTTTTTTTGGGTAAGTCGTGTATACAATTCCCAGATATACTCAGAGATTGACTTCCAGATTTTCCATAGAGGCATAGAATCCCCATTACGGTAGAATCTACTGTAGCCTTATCTGATGAATGTTCCCTAGAGAGATCATTTGATTCGCAGCGTTCTCCATTCACATAGGCCATGTAAATGCCTCGAGAGTAAAAGCCATCTATCCTATTTCTTGCGAATTGATTATTCGTTGAAGTACTTCCGTAATCCTTACTTCCTTGTCGATCGTAAATCCCAAAGTAGGGTCCAGCAGAATTACTGTCTTTGGGGTAAAAGTGACCATTCTTGATCGTATTCCCAATTCCAGCATGTTTTTCAATTGGTGCACTTAGGTATTTACCCAATGCCCCTATCGCCACATAGGCTCCTGAATCCTGCTTGAAGCCACTCAAACCGCTTAAAAAAATATCACAACTATCGATGGTATTGTAATCTGCCCGTTGACCCATCCTTAAGCCAATAACTCCGGACTCGCTAGAATTATTTTCAATGTGTAAGTTTCTGATGGTGATATAATCAGCACCCACCATTTGGATTAACCCTTCCTTATGTTTACCCTTAACCCATTTATTTGAACCATTAATGGTTAGTGTGTTTGTACTGTTGGTTGGGTTCTTAGTTGGGACCTTAAAGATGATACAGGTATCCAAAATAAAATCATCCCTTACCGTCAAAGTGACTTTGGATGAAACTCCATTTTGATGAAAGGTTTTCAAAAACGCATCCCAATCCGAGAAATTTCGCGTAACTGCACTACCACCAATGGTATATGCACCTGAAAGCTGAGCACCTAAAGAATGGGCCCACAGACCAAAAAGCAAAAGACATATGTTGGCGGCTACTCGCATCCTCAAACAAATATAATTTTATTCCAACGTCGAGGATTAACGCCTCTATGCGTTGTATATTAATCCGTACACGAACCGTACCAAAAGTACTAATCGTCTGCGTTATTTAACAATAATTTTTTGTACAACGCATCTGAAGGATTTTCAAAAATATCCAATTCAAAATCCTTGATACTCGCAAAAACATGATCAAAAATATCAGACTGAATACCCTCGTAATCCACCCAAGCTTTGACTTTTGAGAAACAGTAAATCTGAATAGGCACTCCTTTTTCGGTAGGAGCTAATTGTCGAACAAGAAGAGTCAAATTCGAATGTATATCCTCTCTATCCTTAAGATAATTTCTCAGGTAAGCACGGAACAAACCAATATTGGTTAGATGTCGATTTACACCTTTTCCAGTTGATTCTACTTTTTTGTTATGATCGGCTATTTCACTTTCCTTCTGCTGTATATATTCTTTTAATAAAGGGTGATTTCTAAACCGTTCAATCATAGCTTCTGAACAAAACCCAATGCTTCCCATGGAGATATTGATAGATCTCATGATACGTCGCCCTTCCGACTCTTCCATACCTCTCCAATTCTTAAAGGCATCCGCCGTAAAAGCAGAAGTTGGAACCGTGGTGAAGGTATGGTCAAAGTTTCGAACCTTTACACTTGATAAATTAATGTCAATAACGGTTCCATCGGCCCCATATTTACTAAATTCAATCCAATCGCCATTGCGCAGCATATCATAGGTTGAAATCCTTATGGAGGAGGCCAATCCAGATAAGGTATCTTTAAAGACCAATAGTAAAACGGCAGACATAGCACCGAGAGCGGTTAAAAGACTCAATATTGATTTATCTGCTAAGACAGAAATTGCAAGTAAAACTGCTAAGGCGGTTACCACAATACTCCCTAACTGCACATAGGCAGCTCTTGGTTTATCTTTAAATA
>JAYYCN010000113.1:0-14445 GCA_036161795.1 Bacteroidota bacterium | reverse complement strand
CGCCCGTATCGATCTAAATAATCCATGGCTACGTATTGATATTCACGTTCTGTTTGCTCCCATAATAATTTCACCCAAGAATGCAGCGCATGATTGGACTCTGGAAAATGCCCTTTTCTTAATTCTTTTACGAGTTCTTTTCGTTGAGGAGATGAAAGCCCGATAAAATTGTATTGATTTCTCATGTAGGCAGACATTTGAACGGCCTTATTAGGATTTGCATTGGCAGCGAAAAGCTCCTTTAAGTCATTTAGCGCAGACTCGATTTGCATATGAATTTTGAATATTTAAGGGTCGAAATAGAAAATATTACTAATGAAAATAGTCTCCAAAATTAAGGATTTTATCAAATGCTAAAGGGACGAAGGGTAGCTCTAAATTGCACACACTATATTTGAAGTAATATGAAAAATCTAACCCCGATATTACTTGTGATAAGTGTGCTCGCATTTACAAATTGTGATACGTTGAAACAGACGGCAGGCCAAATGGCCACGGATGCTATTAATCAACAAATGGGAGGCAATTCTAAGTCCAAATCTATTTTATCCAAAGATGACGCCATCAAGGGTTTGAAAGAGGCCTTGGTAGTTGGGGTGAACAAGGGAACAGATAGACTTGGTGCAGTTGGTGCTTTCGCTAAAAACCCAAATTATAAAATTCCACTTCCTCCGGACGTTCAAGCAGTGGAGCAAAAAATCAGGGACAATAGAATTTTAGATAAACTCATCGGAGGAGAATTAGATAAAGTAGTGAATGCTATGAACACGGGCGCTGAAAACTCAATGAAAACAGCGGTTCCGATTTTTAAAAAGGCCGTAACCGAAATGTCATTTCAAGATGCCATGGGCATCCTAACCGGCGGGGAGGGCGCTGCTACTAATTATCTAAAAAAAACCACCGAATCAGACCTTAATAATGCATTTAAGCCTGAGGTAAAAAAGGCCTTGGATGGAGTGTCTTTAACCAAAATTTGGAATCCGGTAGTTACGCAAATCAATAAGAATAAAAGGATACTCGGCTTGGACAAGGATATTCAAACAGATTTGAATCAATACGTAACCGAAAAAGCGACTACTGCTTTATTTAAGGAGGTTGAAAAAGAAGAGAATAGTATTCGGAAAGACCCTGTAACACGAACAACCGAGATTCTTAAAAAGGCATTTGACTATGCTGATCAACAAAAGAAATAAATCGTGGTAATTTGACCAGGACTGCCTATAAGAGCATTTTATTTCTAGCAATTTTTTGCTGGAGTTGGCTTTTAAGTGCGCAGGTTAAAGAGAGGCTCCAAGAGCCCATTACATGGCAATTCAAAAATGTATCCTTTCGTGAGGCATTAGAATTGTTTGAGAATGAAGTTGGTGCATATTTTCAATACGATGCCTCTTTAAAACCCAGGAAAAATTCATTATCAGCTAATTATCGTGGATTAAAAGCAAAGGATGCGTTGTCGGATTTTTTAAAGCGATATGGTTTAACCTATGCCTTAGTAATGGATAATTCCATTGTTCTGAAACCATGGAAACCTGTAGAAAATCATTTAAGGGTGGCGGGTAGAATTAATCACGCCCTGAGTGGTGAACGTGTAGTGGGAGCTACCATTTATTCAGAGACAGAAGGTGTTGTCACACATTCAAATGATCAAGGGGTTTTTTATCTCAGAACAAAACAAAAGCAAATTGATTTTGTCGTTAGTTACCCAGGATTTCAACCCCATAGAGATACCATTGTTGGGAGTGGTAAATCTTTCTTTATTGAGGTTCATTTAACTCCACAAATTGATCGGTTTGAGGTCACTGAAATTAAAGTAAAACGAAAGGATGATTTGCCTCAAACCGAAAATGGTTGGAGTGACAGGGTTCGTATAAACGGTAAGCAATTGGATCACTTTACTCACCTTTTTGGTGAACCAGACGTACTGCGTGCATTATCAAATACTCCAGGAGTGGTATCAGGTAGTGAAGGGGTTTTTGGTATGTATGTTAGAGGCGGAGCTGCTGATCAAAACTTGATTTTACTCGATGACGTTCCCGTATATAACCCCTATCACATGTACGGTTTGTTTGGCATCTTTAACGGAGATATTGTGAAGAATGCTGAATTTTACCGGGGTAATTTTCCTACCCTACACGGAGGTAGATTAAGCAGTGTGATTAAGGTGGATACTAAAGAGGGTAATCCCGATAAATTACATGGTAACGTTAATTTGGGTCTTCTTTCAAGTCGATTATTTATCAGCGGTCCTCTCTTTTCTAAGAAGACTTCTTTTCTATTTTGAGCTCGAAGAAGTTTTTTCGATTACTTGGTGGAGCCTGTATTGAGTGGTTTCCAGGGAAATCCCACGGATTTGGTGAATCGGTATAATTTTTGGGATTTAAACGCCAAAATAACCCATCGTTTCAGTGAAAAAAGTCGATTGACTCTAATGGGTTATTCTGGACAAGATTATGCAGGTTTAATCAATCAAAATTCTAGTGTAGAGGTAGATGATGTTATCAACGAACGTTCAGAGGACGCCACTTATTGGGGAAATGATATTGCATCTCTAAAGTGGGATTGGCTTCCTGGACCATCGACACATATTACCTTGAAAACATATTTTACAGGTTACACTTTTAGGCATCAGAGGGATTACCAATACGATTTTAGAAAGTCAAACCGGCTCGTAGAACAGGAGCAGTCTTTGTATCGTGTTTCTAATGGTATTTATGATGTAGAAGGTTCATTGAATTGGTCAGAACAATGGACCAGCAGACTAAAAACTGTAGCAGGTGTGGGTTATACTTATCATAGTTTTATACCCAACCAACGAACGTTAACTTCTATTGTTGATAGCGTTCGGAACGTATTTTTATTTAACGACGAACCCAATAACACCCCCGAGTATTTTACACATGGCCAAGTGTTCATTCAGGGTGGTAAATGGGGTTATTATGATGTTGGTCTTCGCACGGTTTATTACGATTTGGGGTTGGGACAATTCTATTTGTTACCGGAGCCACGGTGGAATGCTAGATGGAAGTTGCATTCAAATATCTGGTTCAAACTGAGCGGATCTCAAAATCGACAATTTTTTCACCAGTTGAATAATCTCACCATGGGATTACCTTCAGATCTTTGGGTGCCATCAACAGCAAAATTCAAGCCAGCTCAATCAAGGCAACTATCAGCGGCCATGAGTTTGAATTTACCCAAACGTTGGCAATTAACAACTGAAGTATTTCAACGATCTTTTAGAGATTTATTGGAATACTCAGAATCATCGGTTTACATCACGTCAAATAGAAATTGGGAGTCTTCGGTGACTTCTGGTGTGGGTGAAACAAAGGGATTAGAGATACAACTATCAAAGTCGAGTAAGAATGTATCTGGAATGATATCCTACACATGGATGAATAATACCCGTCAGTTTGTTGAGATTAATGATAATATTCCATTTCCATCAAGATACGATCGGAGGCACAACATATACGCTACCCTATTTTGGCAAATAAATAGCATGTGGAATATCACGGGTAGTTGGGTGTATAATTCTGGTTTTGCTTATACATTACCCGTTGGAGTCATTCCATCTCCTAGCTCGAATGACATTTACCAAGACATATATATTTACGGTCAAAGGAATAATCAGCGGGCTATCGACAATCATCGCTTGGATCTTTCTTTCTCACGTAGATCATTCATTCAGCGAGTTGTAGACGGTCAAAATAAACGGTTAGCAGAGATAACATGGAGCTTTGGCGTTTACAATGTTTACAACCGCTTGAACCCATTCTACATAAACATTGGGGTATCTGAAAACAAGAGAAGATCCGTTTATCAGGTGAGTTTGTTACCCATTATGCCATTCATTAATTACCAGATCAAATTTTGAGAAAGTTTATTGTTGGCATATTAGTCGCACTTAGCCTACCATCTTGCGTAAAGGAGTTGGATATTAGCGATGCAGATCAAAACAATACCCAAGTGTATGCATTTGCGTTTTTTAATCCTGATAGTTTGGGCAAGGTGAGCATTGGACGGATAAAGGGGATTACCCAACCCTTTTCCTGGGTAGATACCGCCAAAGGTTTAGTTGAAAATACGGTTAGTGGCGAAGTTCAATCCTTAGCTTCTGTTGGAAATGGCGCTTATCAATCACCTAAATTCGTCTTTCAAACCTCAGACTCTTTATTGCTTTCATTTAGTTTGGGTTTTACTGAATACCACGTCATGGAACGGGTACCAGAGGATATTGCCATTGAAAAGGTTGTAATCTATCCGTTCATCGCCAATTTTGTTGGTCGAACAACCGCGTTTAGCATTAGGTTCAAGGATAGTGCTGCTGCAAAAAATCATTACCGTATATGGATCAATGAAGCCTTTTGGGAATACGAATTGGATGAAGATGGCCAAGTAAGTGACAGTACGTTGGTATCGCAAATCATGCCAATCTCAGGAACAGAACTACCCTTCATTCGTAACGAGTATAATGTATATACCAATAAAGAATTATTATTTACAGATGAAACATTCAATGGTTTGAATACCAGTTTGGTGGTGTACAGAAATGCACCCAATGATGAGACGATTCGTAGATTGTATTATGATGTGTATTTAGAAAATCTGAGCCCTTCGCTTTTTTATTATTACAACGATCGAAATGCTCATCTTTGGCAACAAAATTCGATCACACAATTGCCCACGGCGGTTGAGGGTAATTGGAGTAATGCTTACGGTGTTTTTGGAATATACAGGGTTAAACGATTCCGTGTGGCACTTTAATAAATGCGAAGTTCTACTTCTTCAATTCGAGCACTATTGATTTTGGTGATGTGAAATTCGAAATTTTCGAATCGTAGGATTTCACCTAGTTCAGGAATACGCTCAGCGTAATAAATAATATACCCCCCAAGTGTATTGTAATCACCCTCGGGAAGATTAAAAGGGTATTTCTCATTGAGATGATCGATTTCCAGTCGAGCAGAAAAGCGATAGTGGTTTTCTTTGATTTTTATTTCTTTGGTATCGTCTACATCGAATTCGTCTTTGATTTCTCCAAAGATTTCTTCAATGATATCTTCTACGGTAGCAATACCTGCTGTTCCGCCAAATTCATCCACCACTACGGCAATACTTTTTCTCTCTTTGATGAATCGTTTAAGAAGATGATGAGCCTCTGTGTTTTCACCTGTGATTAAAACAGGATGTAGCATTTCATGCAACTTGTCGCGGCCTTGGAGTAAATCGCTATGATGCACAAACCCGATGATATTGTCGATATTATCCCGGTATATTACCACTCTTGATAAGGAAGTTTCGATTAATGCTTTACGAATATCCTCAATGGGTGTATGGACTTCCATAGCGACAACTTCGGTTCTGGGAACCATGAAATCGTGAACCAATACCTCAGAAAAGTCCAATGCATTTCGAAAGGCTTCTGTATCTATTTCTTGAGTTTCAACATCTTTAGAACTCTCAATACTCGATATGTAATTATCCAAGTCTACCTTAGAAAAAACCTGCCTTTCTTCACTTTTTACTTCATCCGATATAATGCGCATAGCCAAAGCAGATGCACCTCGAGTGAATGCTATGATGGGCCAGAGTACGACATGGGCAAGACGGAAGGGTAAGGCAAAAACGAACAGTAACCGATCGGCTTGTAAGCGGAAAATGGTCTTGGGAATATACTCGGCTGTGATAAGAACCAATATGGTACTTACCACCGTAGTTAAAATAAAGTTAGCCAGTCCATTTTCTAGAAAAAGACTGAAATAATAATGAAGGATATCTCCCATGGCAATTCCGTAAATCACCAATGCTAGGTTGGTCGCAACAAGGACAGTAGATATAAACTCGTCTGGTCGTTGAACGTAACGGGCAAGCCATTTTCCTCCGAAAACACTCTTCTTACTGCGGAGCTCTATGCGTAGTTTGTTTGCTGAAATAAAGGCGATTTCCATCCCAGAGAAAAAGCCAATGGTACTCAAGCAAATGAGCACAATAATCCAAGATGTGAAATTCGGGATCGGTGGTTGGATATTCAGCAGAGGTACCGAGAGAGGGTCGGCCATAGGTCCTTTCGAATATACGAAATTAGGATTATTTCCATTTCTTTTCTTTCTATCGGATTAAAATTGCCTAAAAACCTATGTTGAAACCTAATTTCGCAACATGGATAAACCAAAATCAGTCGGTATCATAGGTGGCGGACAATTAGGTATGATGTTGTTAGAAGCAGCGAAAAGTAAATCCAATGAGGTTAAATATACTACATTGGAAGCTTCTGAGGATTGCCCTGCAAGACCCTTAACTGATCACTTTATTTTGGGTTCCTTAAAAGACGAGGATGCCATTAAGAAGCTATCAGAGGTTTCTGATGTGATGACTTGGGAAATTGAACACATTGATGTGAAAACCTTAATATCATTAGAAGACCAAGGGCAATCAATAATTCCAAAACCATCCGTACTAGAGATAATTGGTGATAAAGGTATACAAAAGAAGTTCTATGAATCCAATCATATACCCACGGCTCCATTCAAGTTGATGAGTAAGGATAATCTTGAAGGCTTGAATGAGTTGAGAGGGGAGCGGGTTGTAGTAAAATCTAGAACAGGTGGTTACGATGGTAAAGGAGTGTCTCTTGTAAAGAAAGAAAATCTATTAAATGGATACATCCCTTTTGATGAAGATTGGATGGTTGAGGAGTTTGTTGAAAATGTGAAAGAGCTAGCAATTATCGTGGCGGTTGATACTCATGGCGGTGAAATTACCTATCCGTCCATTGATATGTATTTTAATCCAGAAAGCAACCTTGTAGAATTCCTTTATTCTCCTTCGGTTTTAGATGCAAAAATATTGATACAGGCCGAGCAAATTGCCAAACAAGCGGTAACCTGTTTAAACTCTCCAGGTTTGTTCGCGGTTGAATTATTTATTACTGCGGAAAATGAAATATGGGTTAATGAAATGGCACCTCGCCCGCATAATAGTGGACATCATACCATAGAGGGCTGTGTAACGAGCCAATTTGCTCAATTAAACAGCATATTATTAGGAGAGAAAGTGGGTTCAACCGACCTGATAAAGCCGAGCGCCATGATTAACGTTGTTGGTCCTGAAGGATGGGAAGGTTCTTATCAATTAGCCCATAAAGAAATCTGGGATGAATCCGAGGATGTATTTGTTCATTTGTATAATAAGAGTGTCTCCAAACCACATAGAAAATTAGGCCACGTAACAGTGGTTTCGGATGATGTAGACTCCTTAATAAGGCGGGCTCGCGAGGTCCAGAAAGATTTACGGATTATACCGTCATGATCTCTTTTTCCTTGGTTGCAAGAAGATCTTCCGTCTTCTTGATAAAGGTATCGATGGCTTTTTGAACTCTATCCTCTCCTGCGGCCATTTCATCTTCACTTACCCCGTCGTTTTTCAGTTTTCTGATCTTTTCATTAGCTTCTTTTCGAAAATTGCGGATACCAATTTTTGAGTTTTCACTTTCAGCTTTGGCGCGTTTAACCAACTCTTTTCTTCTCTCTTCAGTGACAGCAGGAATATTGATCCTCACCATTTCACCGTCATTTTGTGGAGCAAATCCAAGGTTACTATTGATGATTGCTGTTTCAATTGCTTGAAGCATGGATTTATCCCACGGCTGAATAACGAGCGTTCGAGCATCGGGCGTATTTACATTGGCGGTTTGATTTAGTGGTGTGGGTGTTCCATAAAAATCTACCGTTACACCGTCTAACATATCTGGCGTAGCTTTACCGGCACGTATACGTTTGAACTCTGCGGTTGAGTGGGATAAGTTTTTTTCAAGACTATCGTTCAGATGGTCCAATATTTCATTTACGCTGCTCATGGGTACAAAAATATCAATTTTATGGTTTTAGTAAGCACGTTCCTTACGTCCTTCGTAGTAGTATACATAACTTCGGTTGGCTACAGCAGTTCCACCAGCTGTAGGATAATCACCAGTGAAATACCAATCGCCTAAATCATTTGGGCATGCCTGATGCAGGTTCTCAATACTTTGGAATAAAATGTCGAACTCAAATCGCACATTTGTTGGTTTCACCATTTCGGCGATTTTATTGGAAATATCGATCACCTCTAAGCTGTTATATAAATCCTTAACAACATTAACTTGTTCAGATGCGGGTTTTTCCAATTCCAGTTTAGCTTTTTCGTAAATCTTGGAAATGATGGCTTCGTTACCTCTTTCTTTATGTAGGGCGATGGCTGCTCGGAAGGCCGCGAAATCACCCAACTTGGACATGTCAATTCCGTAACAATCAGGATATCGAATCTGAGGAGCAGAACTAACTAGGATAATGCGTTTGGGCTCCAAACGATCCAATAGTCGAAGTATGCTCGTTTTTAGTGTGGTTCCACGAACCACGGAATCATCCATGATTACAAGTGTATCTTGCCACGATTTTACCACTCCATACGTTATGTCGTATACGTGCATGACCAAATCCTCGCGATCCGTATCATTGGTAATGAACGTTCTCATTTTTACATCCTTCACCAATATTTTCTCCCGGCGCGGTCTCCAAGTAAGAATTTCTTTTACTTTTTCTGGCTCATTTGCAATGTCAACGTTTTTTAAGGCTTCAGCTTGAAGTTCGCGTCTTAGCTCATGAATACCATCAATAAGTCCATAGAAGCTAGTGGATGCAGTATTGGGTACATAGCTAAAAACAGCATCAACCAAGTTGTTACCCAACATTTTCATGACGGGTTTAGCCAATAGACGGCCTAGTTCTTTTCTCTCCGCATAAATGGTTTGTCCATTTCCTCTGGAGAAGTAAATACGCTCAAAGCTGCAACTTTTAATAGGCGCCGTAGGCATGATTTGCTCGATGGAATAAGAGGCATCTTTCTTAACAATCAATGCATGACCGGGCTGCAGTTCTTCTACTGCTTCAGGATATACATTGAATGCCATCTGTACGGCTGCTCTCTCACTTGCTACAGCAATTACTTCGTCATCTATATAGTAATGTGAAGGACGTATTCCATTTGGATCACGAATGATGAACGCATCTCCATGCCCGAGCATTCCGACCATGTTGAAACCACCATCTATGCTTTTAAAGGATTTTTTGAGGATACGGGATATATCAAGCTGGGTTTTGATTTTTTGTGAAATCTCCATGTTATCATATCCCTGTGCTTTTAGGATTCCAAAAAGACGCTGGTTTTCTTCATCAATAAAGTGACCAATCTTCTCCAACATAAGCACGTTATCACTTTTTTCTTTGGGTTGCTGCCCAAGTTGAATGAGCTGTTGGAATAACTCTTCGGTATTGGTGATATTATAGTTTCCAGCGAGCATTAAGTTCCTCGCCATCCAGTTATTTTGCCTTAAAAATGGGTGCTGGTTTTCAAGAGAATTCCCGCCATAGGTTCCGTAACGAAGATGACCCACAAAAAGCTCTCCGGCATATGGATAGTGCTTTTTTAGATATTCCAAATCTTCTAATTTGTCCCCGGGGATATCCTTTAGTCCACCAAAAATATTTTCAAAAATGTCCGAAAGTGCGGTTTTAGAAGCGGAACGCCGTCGGGCGAGGTACCGATCACCAAATTCTGGGTCGAGCTTAACCACACCCATTCCGGCACCGTCTTGTCCTCGATTGAGTTGTTTGGTCATCATGAACTGCATTTTATGTAGTCCATACCAGTAGGAACCATACTTTTCTTTATAGTAAGAAAGTGGTTTGCGGAGTCGAATAAATGCCACTCCACATTCGTGCTTAATTGCGTCACTCATTGCTAGGCTTTACAAAAGTAGAAATATGACGGAGAATTGCTTCATGTAAATTCAATTTTACCAAAATCCCTACATTTGTGAGAGACCAAAAATATTAAAATATGTCTGTTAGAATGCCCTTTAACCTTCAAAAATGGATCGATGAAAATCGCCACCTTTTGAAGCCACCAGTCGCAAATAAGAATTTATATCCTGCAGGAACCGATTACATCGTCATGATCGTAGCGGGTCCTAACTCCAGAAAGGATTATCATTACAACGAAACCGAGGAGTTATTTTACCAGCTCGAAGGTAATATTACGGTGAAGATTCAAGAAAATGGCGAGCAGAAAGATGTGCATTTGGGTCCTGGAGATATGTTTTTATTACCTCCTAAAGTCCCTCATTCTCCTGGTCGTTCGGAGGGAAGCATTGGTTTGGTGATTGAAAGGGTGCGCGAGGGCAAAGGATTTAAAGACGGACTACTTTGGTACTGCGATCAATGCAATGAAAAATTGCATGAGAGATACTTTGAATTGAAGAATATCGAAACAGATTTTATTTCTCATTTCAATCATTTCTATGATTCTGAAGAGCTAAGAACGTGTAAGAGCTGTGGAACAGTGATGGAAAAGCCCTAATCATGTACGAGTTTCACGGAGACAAGAAGTACTACTTTGATATGACATACCGAGTAACTCGGGATCATATCATCCCCTTTATTAACGAATCGAGATCAATTGAGAAAGGAACACGTGTTCTGGAAATCGGCTGTGGTGAGGCTGGAGCATTAAAGGCTTTTTTAGACGAGGGCTGTGAGTGTTTTGGGATAGAGCTCGAAGCCGATCGCATGGCGTTGGCTCAAGAATTCCTTGCTGAAGAAGTGCGGGATAAACGAGTGGATTTCATGAATAAAGATATTTATTACGTTGATCCTAAAAAAGAAATAGGTGAGGCTTTTGATGTGGTGTTATTGAAGGATGTGATTGAACATATTCCTAACCAAGAAAAATTCATTCATCAACTGAGAAAATTTCTCAAAAAAGGAGGGTTGATTTTTTACGCTTTCCCACCGTGGATGATGCCATACGGAGGACACCAGCAAGTTTTGCCAGGAAAGATTGCCTCCAAACTGCCTTATTACCATCTGCTTCCTGGTTTTTTGTACCCTGGAATGTTGAGATTGCTTGGGGTGAACACTTCAGGAGTAGCTACCATGGAAGAAATACGATCCACCGGTATCAGCATTGAGCGATTTGAGCGTATTCATCGCAAAGAAGGTTATGGTATCAAAAACAAACGTTATTACCTATTTAATCCTATTTATGAGCACAAATTTGGCATTAAACCAAAGCGCCAATGGTCCCTCATATCAGCCATTCCATTTGTAAGGGACTTTCTCACCATGGGTGTTTATTACACGGTTGAGGACGCCTCCTAAGGTAGGATTAGGCATCTAGGGTTATGAAAATACACCGTGAAACGTTAGATTTGTACATTACCAGAGAAAGTATGAAAACGCTAAAGCAAATCGTTTGGATTATTGCCATGGTTTCATCCACGGTGGTTTGGGGACAACGTCGTAGTCAACCCATCGAGGCAGGTATTACACTGGGAGCATCCAATTACATGGGTGAATTATCTCCGTCAGTGGCGCTTAATGAGACCAAACCAATGGGAGGAATCATTTGCCGATTTAACTATTCTGACTTTCTTACGCTGAGGGGAAATGCGCTTTTCGGACAGATATCTGGTAGCGATGCTAATTATTCAGATATCGCCGAACGATACAAAAGAAATCTAAGTTTCCGTAGTAATATTATAGAAATTGGAGGGACTATAGAATATAACCTCTTTGGGTACTCTGAAACACAACGTTTCAATCCTGCAAGTCCCTATGTGTTTGCCGGAGTTGCCATGTTTAAATATAACCCCGTAGCGTATTTTGAATACATGCCTGATGTTCATTCAGCACTTGGTTACGGTGATTTATCTCGTTACGATGGACAATGGGTTGAACTACAACCATTATCTACCGAAGGTCAAGAAACGACAAAGTACAATGAAAGACGCAGGTATGCACTAACTCAGGTTTCTATTCCTATCGGAATAGGATATAAACAACAATTTGATGATGTGTGGGCTTGGGGTATAGAGCTTGGAGCAAGAAAAACATTTACAGACTATCTTGATGATGTGAGTATGACTTATGTTGATCCACAAATCGTTGGAGGTAGTAATGGTGGCATAGCGGCAGCATTAGCTGATCGCACGCCTGAATTACGCGATCCATCATTATTCAATGATCCGGGTAACGAGGAAAGATTAGGGGATGCACGTGGAGATCAATCAACTACAGATTGGTACTTATTTTTGAATTTTACATTGACTAGGAAAATTACGGGTGGAAAAACAACCTGTTTCCAATTTTAAGAGAAACATACAACGTACTAAATTTATCCTCTTGCTAAGTGCATTATGCATTTGGCCAAGCATTGTATGGTCTCAAAAGTACTTTTCTGGAAGAAAAGAATTTGGTGCTGCTTTTGGAGTGAGCAACTATTACGGTGATCTTTCGCAAGGTCAGAACCTTAAGCATTTTCATCCCTCAGTATCGGTTTATCAGCGGTATAATTTGAGTGATTATTTTTCTTGGAGGAATCAGTTTAGTTATTTAAAAATTTCCGGAACAACCGAGGGCAACCCTAACTACGAAATTCAAAATCTAAATTTTCAATCAGAGATATACGAATTTGCCAGCATGTTGAGCTTTAACTTCCATCGGTTTGGGTGCAACATCAATAATAAAAAACAAACTCCCTATGCTTTATTTGGTATTTCTGGTTACCGCCACGACCCATATCGCATAGAAGGGGAAATAAGTTTGAGGGCAGCGAATACCGAATTGAGAAAACCACACTATCGCACTTTGCAGATGGCCTTCCCAATGGGCTTAGGATATAAATATATGTTAAGTCAAAAGCGGAATCGTGGAGCCCTAATATTGGGTGTGGAGGCCATTTGGAGAAAAACATTTATTGATCATCTAGACGATGTGGAAGGACAATATGCCGATTACCGAACGGCAAAAGACCAACTAGGTGAAGCAGCCGCTCAATATGGTCAAGCACAGATGATGAATGGTGTATCCGATTTCCCTGAGGGTACCTATCGAGGGGACGTACACCTCGATGATTGGTTTTATTTCGTAGGATTTAATATTTCTTACCGCTTTACTCCCTTAATTTGCAGATAATTCATGGCGATTGAACCCATAAGCGAATATCCACAACTAAATCCGGAACGAATACCAGAGCATGTAGCAATAATCATGGATGGTAATGGACGCTGGGCAAAGCAACAAGGCCACATGCGTATTTTCGGCCATAAACATGGAGTGAATGCTGTCCGTAATAGTGTGGAATTTGCTGCTGAGATAGGGGTTAAATACCTTACATTATATGCTTTTTCCACGGAGAACTGGAATCGTCCTAAGCTTGAAATCAATGCATTGATGCAACTTTTGGTTGATACCATTGAGAAGGAGTTGCCCAATCTGATGAAAAATAATATCAGATTGAAAACCATTGGAAATCGTTCGCAATTACCCAAAAGTTGTCAGCGACAGCTAGAAGAGACGGAGAAAGCGACCGAAAATAATTCACGAACAACCCTCATTTTAGCTTTGAGTTACAGTGGTCGTTGGGATATCATTGAAGCGGTTAAAAAAATATCTTCAGATGTTCAGACTGGTGATATTGAGGTGAATGATATCAATGAAGATACATTGAACAATGCGTTGAATACAGCGGCTTATCCCAATCCAGATTTACTAGTCAGAACGAGTGGAGAAATGCGAATTAGCAACTTTTTACTTTGGGAAATTGCCTATTCAGAAATTCATTTTACAGGGGTATTATGGCCGGATTTTAGAAAAGAACATTTTTTAGAAGCCGTGCTTGATTACCAAAAAAGAGAACGGCGCTTTGGTAAAACATCTGATCAGATTGAACCCGTTCAAAAAGGAGCAAATACAGCATGATATTGTATCGAAATACAAAGAGATTCATGGGTATTTTGTGTGCATTACTTTCAATTAATGCATACTCACAAGATAGTTTATACAACAAGTCTAAGTCTATTTCCTATAATTACATCGAACCTGATGTTTACAAAATAAAAAATATCGATGTTAGGGAGGTAAATGGTCAGCCTATTCAAAAAGCCTTGGTCATTCTTTATTCGGGATTATCCATCGGCCAAGAAATTAAGGTTCCAGGCCCAGATGTGCCGCAGGCCATCAAGAATATTTGGGAGAGAGATTACTTTTCGGACGTGCAAGTATATTTCTTACCGACTGGCAATGGTAAAGAAATCGTTGTGCAGTTTTTGGTAAAAGAACAACCTAGATTGAATGGATATCGATTTTTGAATATCTCGAATTCTCAAGCTAAAACACTCAAGGAGGAAACCAGTTTGCGCCGGGGTATGTACATCACACCCAATTTAGTGAACCGTACCATTGAGCAGATTAAAGCCTACTACTTAGAAAAAGGTTATTACAACGTACAAATTAGTGCAAAACGTCCTCAAGCAAAGAATAAAAAAGGAGACCCCATGAGAGGGTATCAAAACTTCGACTTTTACATCAGCAAAGGACAGAAGGTTAAGATTTATGATTTTGTTTT
>JAYYCN010000112.1:0-3248 GCA_036161795.1 Bacteroidota bacterium | reverse complement strand
AATCTGTAGCTTGTTATGTAGGTAACACAACTACGCCAACTGCCAAAGGGCTTTCCTTGAAAACTACGTTTAAAACGGCCGGTACCTATAAAATTTGCATGCAGGTGTATAATTTTTGTACGCGTTTGGACACCACCATTTGTTCATCTGTTACCGTTAAGGGATGTGATCCTTGTGACAGTGTCGAAAAAAAGCTATACATAACCAAAGATTCAAGCAAATGTGGGCTTTACTATTTTAGAGCAAAACCCCTGTACATGAGCGGTTATAGCCCTACTTATAAATGGCAATTTGGTGATGGCTCCTCTTCCACCAATGACGATCCCAATCACCAATACAAAAAGGACAGTACTTACCGTATGTGTGTGTTGGTTGGATATACCGTGAGTAATAAAAAGTGCTCGGTTACTTTATGTGAAACCATAATAGTCAATTGTAACAATACCATAAATAAATGTAATTGGAAAGAAAAAAACATATACACATCAAACAACTGCAATAAATGGGTTTTTGAAGGACCAAACTATAAAGACTCTTGCATGCAATATAAATGGACCATTAATGGGAAATATTTCTACGACCGTGTGGCAAGGGTAACTTTCGAAAAGAAGGACTCATTTGTGGTTTGTTTGACTCTCAAAAATACTTGTACGGGATGCGATACCACTTTCTGTGATATCGTTTCAAATACATGCCTTCCAAATAAAAAGTGTAATTGGAACGAATACGACCTAAGCA
The DNA here is from genome assembly GCA_036161795.1 of Bacteroidota bacterium. Lineage (GTDB taxonomy): Bacteria > Bacteroidota > Bacteroidia > NS11-12g > UBA955 > VMCP01. The sequence goes on along the minus strand of JAYYCN010000112.1, from coordinate 2,510 downwards.
TTGGGCATGCACTAAACAAAGAGAAATGTGGTTCTGCGATTTTTGAGGCTACTTATCAAAAAGATACCTGTATCAAAACGGAATTCTACTTTGGTGGTAAATTAACGGCAGGTAGATATAAGACATACCAATTCACAGAAAACGGACGATATAAATATGGCTTTAGGTACGTAAATAGCTGTACCGGTTGTGATACCATCATTTACAAATGGATTGAGATTGGTTGTTTTGAATCAAAAAAATGTGACTGGAGCAAGTTAAAACTATCCTATACCCCGCTCCGCGAGAACTGTATGAAATATATTTTTGAGATGACGAATTACGAGGACAGCTGCATACAACAGAAACTAAAAATTGTTTCTGGCAACACCATTATTTATCAAGAATACGGAAGGATTCATGATTTCCTTTTCAAGGAAAATGGGTATTACAATGTATGTATGTGGGCATATGACGAATGCTTAAAATGCGATACTTGGATTTGCGAAACGTTATATGTCAATTGTGAGCCAGCAGAAATCAAATCATCCAATAAAACTGGAATTCAGTTTTCACCAAACCCAAGCTATGGAAGTCTCCATTTAAAAATCTCCACCCCTACACGGATCAGCATTACTTCGCTCGAGGGTAAGGTTTTAATCGAATACCATCTAGTTGAGTCAGCCAAAAACATCGACATACAGAATTTGTCTGCAGGTACCTACATTTTTACCTCATCTAATGAGTTGGGAACATATTCACAAAAGCTCGTAATCCAAGGAGAATAACATATGTGATGATTATCACTTTCTCTTAGACAGACTCGCTGTATATTTGAATACAGATTGCTATGGTAAACAGAAATACAAATAACCAAATTTTAGTACCCACCGATTTCTCTGAGATTGCGCGAATTGCCGTGGGACATGCTGCTAAAGTAGCCAAGGCCGACGGAAATGAAATCACCCTCATTTACGTAGTAGAGGAAGGATTAATGGGAGGTTTCTTTTCCAAAAACCAATCTGCTATCATGAAAGATGCGATTGAAACTAAACTTGCTGCAAGAGCTGAAGAAGTTTCCAAAGAATTTGGCATTAAAGTGCACCATCGAGTAGAAACAGGTAAGGTTTATAAAAAAATTGCCGAGATCGCCAACAACGAAGCATATGACTCTATTATTATGGGAAGTCATGGAGCGAGTGGATTGGAGCAAATCGTGGGCTCTAATGCTTCACGTACGCTACAATACGCCGAGGTACCCGTAGTTGTAGTGAAGGGAATGAGCATTTCTGAAAAAGGTTATCAGAAAATTGTTATGCCATTTGATCTAACCATTGAAAGTCGTCAAAAACTCAATTGGGGTATTGATATCGCTAAGCGTTTCGGATCCGAAATTCACATTGTATATTCAGACTCAAGTGACGAGTACCTAGATCGCAAAATGAAAAATAATATTGCGATGATTCGCGGTGCTATGGAAAAGAACAAAGTAAAACATGTTATGTATGAATTCAAAGATGGGGTATTTGACAATTTTGCGAACGAAGTACATAATTATGCCAAGATTATCGATGGGGACCTCATAGTTGCTATGACACACCAAGAAAAGGGACTAGGCGAACTTATCATTGGAACCATGACACAGCAATTGGTCAATAAAGCAGAAAAAGTAGCCGTTATGTGTATCCCCCCTACCGAAACCGGTTTCAACTACGATTATTAATTTTTTAAAAACATCATAAAAAAGGAGCCTAATTTGGCTCCTCTTTTTTTGCAACCGTTCTGCATTAAAAATCAAGAATAATCCCAATGGTAGGTAAAACCGTACCTGTCTCGTTAGGTATATAATCCGCAGAATAAAATCCAGGATTATTGGGGTCCGCCACTGGCTTACCGTATTCGTCTTGCGCTGCAATTAATGTTTCTGGTCCGAAGTATTTCGCATTGAAGAAGTTTTGTATGTCTAAATATAGATTCAACGACCATTTTTTCTTGTACCATACCTTATCAACCCGGATATCAAACTGATTAAAGTTGCTCAAGCGCTCCGCATTTAATCTTGAATAATCTGGGAAAGCCACATTACGTACATTCCAATTAGTAATTTGCAGGCTTCTCTGAATATCATCCGGCGTATAAGGCCTTCCAGTTACTAAACGCCACTTAGCTCCAATTTCCCAATTTTTACCCAGTGGTTTACCTGTTGTCAAACTCAATGTATGTCGGCTATCCCAAGAACTAGCGATATAGTCGCCATTTTTCTCTTCAAATTGTGACCAAGCGAGCGTGTAACTCACAATACCATACAAACCGCTTCTCGATCTGCGTTGAATGAGGAATTCCATTCCATAAGCACGACCCATCCCAAATGATGATGTGGGTTGATTCCCAACCACTCCGAAGTCTGTCCAGAGGCCTCCGCCAATGCTCGCAGGCTTTGGTAGTAGTTTGCTGTGCTGTGGCTTGAGCCTTGTTCTTCTTTTGTTTGCATCTGCTGATCTCAGCTGAAGTGATGGCTGATACTTATAGAT
>JAYYCN010000111.1:0-3921 GCA_036161795.1 Bacteroidota bacterium | reverse complement strand
ACCCTTTTTACATTTCCATCAACACAAGAAACCTTTTCCTTAAAGGCAAATGAAGCAATCGCAGCTGCTGTATATGGGCCTATACCAGGCAATCTTTTAATTTCCTCAAAAGTGGTAGGAAAAATACCAGATCTCTCGTTACAGATAGTTTTAGCCGCTTTGTGCATATTCCTAGCACGCGCGTAGTACCCTAAGCCTTGCCAAACAGCTAGAACCTCGGTTTCTTTGGCCACCGCCAAATCGGTTATTTGGGGGAATTTGTCGAGAAAGCGTTTGTAATACGGCAGCCCCTGATCTACCCTAGTTTGTTGTAAGATTATTTCGGAAACCCATATTTCATAGGGGTTTTTGGTCTCTCTCCACGGGAGTAATCGATGGTTAAATTCATACCAGGTCAATAACTTTGGGATAACTCCTTCTTCTTCCATGATGTAAATAATGGCAAGATATAGTTTTTTTGCACCACATAAATTATGACGAAGTCTGAAATTGTTAACGAAATTGCTGTGCGCACAGGTCTAGAGAAGGCTGCAATCGCTGACACCATCGACAACTTTTTTGTTGTTGTAAAAAACTCAATGATTCAAGGCAACAATATCTACTTGCGCGGATTTGGAACCTTCGAATTAAAGGAGCGAAAGACAAAGGTTGCCCGAAATATCAAACGAAATACTTCACTAGTTGTTCCAGCTCATTATGTAGCACGCTTTAAGCCGGCTAAAGAATTTGCTCATCAAGTGAAGGAAAGCGATACACTAAACGAGCGTATTTCCTAAGCTCTTAGATGGCACAAAATAACCCTTCCTTTATCAAAAAAAGTAGTCTCTTGATTGCTCTGCTATTGGTCGTTGGTTATATGTCATACAAGTGGCAGTCATCTACATTCGATCAATCTGAGGTCGAGAATCCTGCCAATACGGCCAACGTATCACAATCAACCACTACCTCCAAACCGGTTGACCGCATAGAGTTTCTTACCTCCGTTTTTAAAGATATCAAACCACCACCCAAAGTGGCTCGTATTGTGCTTGAAAAAGCTAGCCAAACGGAAAAGGATAGCCTTCTTTATGCACTCAATTGGTCTAAAGAAACCAATAACCCTGCCTTGTCTACCTTACTAAAATCTGACTTATTGCAATTCCATGGTCAAGGCACATTAGAGGAAGTAGCAAGAGAATGTATTTTTTTGGCAGCATCACAGGTAAACGAACAGAAACAACGCGACTTCCTATTTCAAATAGGAAAACAATGGATTGATGAGGGGCTAGGCAAAGACGAAGAAAACATGCCATTGAGAAATGCATTGATTATATATCAAAGCGAATACCTCAACCAACCCATGGCGTTTCTTAAGACTCTTAAAACATCCCAAAAAATCGATAGCAGCGATGTCGAATTGAATTTCATTCACTTAAACTTACTGAAAAAGTCAAATCAGTGGCAAAAAGCTATCCAAAAGTGCGAGAAATTAGTATCTTTGCAACCTCAAAATCCGTATTGGTTGTTTGAAATGAGCGACATATATGGAACGATGGGCGACTCGGCGAGTGCAAAGTTTTATTTAAATCTTGCCATAGAACGTCAGAGAAAACAGAGTGAAAAATAAATATTTAGAGTTATGCCAAGCGGTAAGAAAAGAAAAAGACATAAGATTGCAACGCACAAGCGCAAGAAGCGTTTGCGTAAGAATCGTCACAAGAAAAAGTAATCGCATTTATCCGGCTTAAAAATTGTCAAACGAATTATTTATACAGAAAAATTCGTCTGGTATTGAGATAGCCTTGCTTGCGGACAAAAAGCTCTCAGAATTTCACAAAGAGAAATTTGATGCGGCCTTCCAAGTAGGTGATTTTTATTTCGGCAAAGTTCGGAAAATTTCACCTTCTTTAAATGCGGCTTTTGTTGACCTAAAAGCAGAAAGAGATGGGTTTTTAACCTATTTTGATTTAGGCCCCAACATCAAATCAATCCAAAAATTCACCAAAAATATCCGTCAAAACGGACATTTTCCAGGGGATTTGGATAAATTCTCTTTTGAGGAGCGCACCCAAAAAACAGGCAAAATATCCCAAACCATTCGTACAGGTGAACCCTTAATGGTGCAGGTCATCAAAGAACCAATTGCCAATAAAGGACCCAAAATCACTTGTGATGTTTCCATACCGGGAAGATATTTTATCTTGGTCCCATTCGCCAATACCATTTCCGTTTCAAGAAAAATTGGTAACGCGAAAGAAAAAATTAGGCTTAAAGATTTAGCTCAATCCATTAAACCTAAAAATTTCGGTGTAATCATCCGAACTATAGCAGAAGGAGTAGAATTAGAAGAGTTAGATAAGGATTTAAGAGATCTTATTAAGAAATGGGACCAATTGGTTCTTGGCCTGAGAAAAGCGCGAGTAGGTGAACGAATTACAAATAATGAAAACCGTTTAGATAGCTTATTACGGGATATCGTAAATGATTCATTTAGCCGAATTGCAACAGATGATAAAGAAGTATTTAACGCACTAAAAGACACTCTTGGACGCTACAAGCTTGATCCCGACAAAATATTAAAGTTCTACGGAGGAAAAACCTCCTTATTTGATCAATACGGTATTACTAAACAAATCAAAAGTGCGTTTGGCAAATCGGTTCCCTTCAGTGGAGGAGCTTATTTGGTAATTGAACATACTGAAGCGCTTCATGTTATCGATGTCAATAGCGGTAATACCTCATTCAATCCTGAGAACCGAGAAGAGAACGTACTTCAAATTAATCTTGAAGCAGTGGAGGAAATTGCACGTCAAGTAAGGTTGCGTGATATGGGGGGAATCATTGTTGTTGATTTCATTGACATGCGCGATCCAAAAAAGAAATCAGCGCTGCATCAAGCGTTAAAACAGGCGATGAGTAAGGACCGTGCAAGACATACCATCTTACCTATGACGAAATTCGGATTGGTTCAAATGACAAGGGAACGGGTGCGTCCAGCCGTAGAAATTGCCAATACCGAAATTTGTGCTTCGTGCATGGGGAGTGGAAAATCTACCAGCAGCGTTCAAATATTGGAAAAGATAGAAAATGAGATCATCTACTTATGGGAGCAGATGAACCAAAAAGATATAACACTAAAGGCTAATCCGTTAATTACAAATTATTTCAAACACGGATTACCTTCTTTGAGGCTAAAATGGCTTTTAAAATACCGTCGCTGGTTGCAACTAGAAGATGATACGCATGCGGCACTAACCAACTATACGTTTATTAACGGCGATAAACAGCCGATATCCTAGGACCGTACGGTTTGCTGCTACATTGTAGTGTTTTGGTATTACAACAGCGTAAAAAAAAAAGGGCTCCGAATGAAGCCCTTTTTTTATAACACAATATTTAATTATTTCTCTTTTTGGCTTAAAGCATAGATTACTAAACCGAATCCGATTTTGTTCACTGCATCTCCGATGTTGTAAACAACGTCCATCATTGCATTTGGCTCAGCAGAACCGAATGCTCCGAATAAACCACCTGGAGTACCGATGATGTAACCCAATGGATAAATTGCCCATCCTGCGAATACGAACCAAGCCAAGATTTTCACGGCTTTTTGTACGTTTTCACCTGCGGTTTTAGCCAATTCAGCAACTTCACCGAACCAAACTAGGTAAGCGATGTAGAAGTAAGCGGCACCAGAAAGAACACCCCACATAACGGAGTTGCTACGATCCACTGCTTCTCCGAAGTAACCTGTCACCAACATAATCACAGAAGCCACGATTAACTTCCATAGTAAACCGATTTTAGCACCGGCTTTCTTGGTGATCAAATAGAACTCCACACACATCAATGGGACAGTCAATAACCAGTCAACGTATCGGAAGAAAGTTGGGCTGGTCCCTGTTTCGGTGAAGAAATCACGCATGTAATAGTAGTGTACTG
>JAYYCN010000110.1:0-2626 GCA_036161795.1 Bacteroidota bacterium | reverse complement strand
AAGTCAGCTTTGATGATTTTCTCAAATTTTTTTTTGATTTTTTTATACTGTTTATTTGGAGTGTGTTTTTTCCATTCATTCAATTCACTTTTTATGGATGTATCCATTTGAAACGGTTTTAGTTTTCCTGATAGCAGTTCAGTGCTGATACCGATGATTGAATCGTGAAGCGTTAAATATGCATTGATATATTCAGAATCCCTGAGTATTTTCTTTAAACCATTGATATTCTGATATTTGTTTATGATTGCGCCGTTAACCAATGCGGGTCCGAGAGCAATTATTTTTGTTACTTGAGTATCCTTGACGGCAACTTCTGCAGCGATTCTCGCGCCTTCACTATGTCCGAATAGATAAATAGGGTGTTTGCTACCCATACTATCCCGAACGAATTGAATATAAGATTGCACATCCTTTACTCTATCCGCAGTGGTATATTTTAATTCACTTGGCTTTGTTTTTGTTTCACCTGCACCGCGATCATCCACTCGTAGAACAGCTAAGCGCTGACGATTCAAATAATCCGAAATAACTAGGAATGGCTTATGCCCCATAATGGTTTCATCTCTATCCTGCGAACCGCTTCCTGATATAAGTATAACAACAGGGGTTGTTGAGGTGTATGAATCCCCTTTAGGGAAACTATAGGTCCCAAAAAAGCGAATAAATCCATTGCCATGTGAAAACTGAACATTCCTTGATTGATATGGAAATGGAGGCTTCGGGTTTTGACGAAATTCTTCTTGAATTTCTTTGGTCTTTGTTAATACCAAAGGGAAAGTTTGTCTATTTTGTTTGAATTCCCCTTTAATTATTTCGGTCTTCTCTAACTTCCCTTGGTACTCCAACCCCAGAACGTTACTATTTATTGATATTTTATTTTTTTTGATTTGAGTGGAGCTCATGGGAATATTTCTGGCCCCTTGTTGCGGTACACTGAGCTCACTTGAATAAATGCTTCTATTCTTGTTTAAAGAAGATTCATCAATGTTAAAAATCAGCGTCAGGGACATTCCTTGAACATCGATTTTACCTCGCCACTTTCCAATAAACTGATTCTGAGCTTCTACTGTTAAGGAGATGAAAATTACGGCGACTAGGATGAGTCTTCTTATCATGATACAAAAATAATGACCCGTGATTTATTTGATAAAAAGAAATAACTTCCAACTATGATTCATTGGCAAAACGATTTGGAACCAGAACTTCCCTTTATGGCTTCCACGTTTAACTACTACTTATCTGATGACCTCGAAGGGTACGAAGAATACGATGAACTGACGCTTGAATTAGCAAAGAAAACTGTAGGGTTCTTAGGATATGAAAGCTTTAAATCAGGTAATCGTGGCACGTTCATTAGCTATTGGAAGGATATGAGATCCATTGAGGAATGGAGTAAAAATCCGATTCATATAAAGGCAAAAAACAGGGAATAGCCCGTTGGTATGCCTATTATCACAGAGTAATATCCGAAGTAAAAATATTCCATAAGAAAAGAGCCTCAAATTGAGGCTCTTTTCTTTAATTATCAGATCAGTCTTTTACGGACTGACCAAGTTTAAACTCACGTTCATATACCAAGGATTTGTGATGTTATTATCCATCACGTAGGGATCGTCTTTCAACAAACCAAATGCACGGTATATTTCTTTTCCATCTGGTAAGTAATCTGTTGTATATCGATAGTTGATGCGATATCCAGCCTGTGCTGAGATCCAAAGGAAATCCTTAATTGAGAATTGATATTCCATTCTCAAGCGAATTTCTCCACGACGAATTTCAAGATCCTGATTCCTTAGTCTTACATCATTGTACAAACGATAGCTTTGTCCTTGAAGTTCAAAGCCTGCAAAAACCATATTTCTCGGGTTGATAGTTCTGCGCACATTGGCTCTCGCTGGGAATAAGATTTCGGTTCCCCATTTATTCTCTACATCTGTCCAGTTGTACATAACTATAGGGATATAGTTCAATTCTCCCACACGGTAGGTCCTAGCTAATCCAATTCCCCATTGAGTTCTATCGTTAGGTCGTTTTCCCCACAACGCAGCCGCTGAATATTTCAAATATTTCAATGGCATTAAATCAGAAAAGGTGTAATCACCATTTAAGTCCGCTGACCCCTGAAATAAAATAAACTGTTCTTCCCCTAAAGGTTTGAAAAGGGTAGTATTGATACCTGTTGTTCTGAATGTATTATTCAGGTGTGTACGGGCAACCGGACCTGCACCAAATCCTGGATCACCGCTTTGATCGATATTAAAACGAGACTCCCAATAGTTAAATCCCATTTGCCATACGATACTATTTCTAGAAATAACCGGAATACTGCAACCCAAACGCACACCCGTAGTTGAGTTTGCCGTAATTGTATCGCCTGAAAGAGTATTGAGGCTATCAAATTGCATCTCATAGGGTCCCTGATAATCATATCCCAAATAAATCAATTTAGAAGGGCTTATTCCTATGATTTTAGGAGATGCATATCGCTTGGCAGCTTCATCTGCAAAGTCAATATCATCATACATGCTGTAGTCTTCCTCATCTTCATAATCCGTGGTATCCGCTTGCGAATACAATGGAGATCCTACAGAAAGTAATGAAGCAACAGCAGCAAAAATACGAA
>JAYYCN010000109.1:0-3381 GCA_036161795.1 Bacteroidota bacterium | reverse complement strand
AAGATTGCAAAGGATAAAACGAAATCTATTCGTCAAGCCTTTGATTATGCTGCAAGGGCCCACGAAGGAACCGTTAGGAAGAGCGGTGAACCTTATATTTTTCATCCATTAGCCGTGGCACAAATTGCTGCCAGTGAACTTGGCCTCGGTGCAACTTCTGTTATTTGTGCGCTTCTTCACGACGTGGTTGAAGACACGGAAACCACCCTGGACGATATTGAACGAAAGTTTGGTTCAAAAGTATCGGATATCATTGGAGGCCTTACCAAAATATCCGTTGTATTTGAAACAGTAGATGCTGATGCAAGTATACAAGCCGAAAACTTCAAAAAAATGCTCCTTACCCTTGGTGAGGATTTGAGGGTAATCTTGATTAAGCTCTGCGACCGTCTGCATAACATGAGGACATTGGGTTCCGTTCCCGATAAAACCAAGCTTAAGATTGCCTCCGAAACTATGTTTATTTATGCTCCCCTTGCCCATCGTTTGGGGCTTAATGCTATAAAAACAGAGATGGAGGACCTAGCGTTGAAGTATACAGATCCCGTAACCTACCGTTCTATCTCAGATAAAATTAGTGAAACAAAACAATCACGCCAACGCTATATAAGAGAGTTTATTGAGCCGATTCGTAACGAATTGCAACATTCAGGTCTTGAAATCAAAGAAATCAAAGGACGTCCAAAAAGCATATTCAGCATACACCGTAAAATGCAACAACAGGATATTTCCTTTGAGGAAGTATATGATGGTTTTGCCATTAGAATTATTCTTCAAACAGATATATATTCAGAAAAAGCAGATTGCTGGCGGGCTTATTCCATTATTACCGATAAATACCGTCCTCATCAAGGACGTTTGAGGGATTGGATAAGCAGACCAAAAAACAACGGTTATTCCGCTTTACACACCACCGTACTAGGACCTAAAGGCCGTTGGGTGGAGGTACAAATTCGTTCCAAAAGAATGGATGACATCGCCGAACGCGGATTAGCTGCACATTGGAGGTATAAATCTGAACAAGGAGAAAAAATCATTAGTACGCCCCAAGACGATGCTTTTGATCATTGGTTAAACGCCGTGAAAGATACATTGGAGAATAATGACTTATCTGCGATGGATTTGGTCAATGAATTCAAAAACACTCTATTGGGTGAAGATATTTATGTCTTTACGCCCAAAGGTGATGTAAAATCTATGCCAATGGGTTCTATAGCCTTAGATTTTGGATTTGCTATACATACAGAAGTAGGACTTACTACAATTGGAGCTAAAGTAAATAATAAGCTCGTACCGATTAGCCAGGAATTGAAAAGCGGTGACATCGTTGAAATCCTTACCACTTCAAAACCAAGGGCAACACAACAATGGTTGAACATTGTTAAAACAGGAAGAGCCAAAACAAAGATTCGGGAATTCCTTCGAGATGAGCGCACAAAACTAGCAGGTAGAGGAAAAAGTATCATGGAACGTATGTTCCAAAAGCATGAAATTCCTTTTACTGACAAACACATCCAATTATTAAATAAACATTTTGGGTACCCTAATTCTAGCGAGTTTTTTAATGCCGTTGCTCAAGGAAAAATTCGAATGATGAAGGAGAGTCTAATGGCCATTTTAGTAGAAAAGGTAAATAGAGATAAGACTCAAAATAAAAAGGGCAAAAAGAAACAGCAACAGATTGTTTTTGGAGAAGATTATGAAATGCCATATTCCTTGGCCCGTTGTTGTAATCCATTACCCGGTGAATCCATTTTTGGTTTTGTAAGCGTTGGAGATGGAGTAAAAATACACAGAACCACCTGTCCAAATGCTGAAAAACTCATAAGTCAATATGGTTACCGAATTATTCCTGCTACATGGCAAAACTTGTATAATGAATCATTCGATGCAAATATTTCCGTTCGTGGGGTCGATGACATTGGAATAGTGAGCAAGATAACGGATATCATCTCACGAGATTTAGAAGTTAATATGAAGAGCATCAATATAAAGGCTAATAATGATGGTACGTTCGGTGGTACAATTGAGATTTTAGTTCAAAATAAAGATCACCTCACTGAGCTTGTCAATACAATCAAAAAAGCCCATAAATATATTGAAGTTGAGCGAATAGAATCACTCAACCTGAATTGATTCAGTTCTTAAATATTTTATTAACCCGCGTCTTCCAATGCTGCCACACCACCCACGATTTCTGAAATCTCACGGGTAATAGCCGCCTGACGTGCTTGGTTATACGCTAATCGCAGTGAACTCAATAATTCACCCGCATTTTCAGTCGCCTTATCCATTGCCACCATGCGCGCACCATGTTCTGAAGCCAATGAATCTAGCATGGCTCTGTACATATGTGTTTTCAATGAACGGGGTATCAAATCCTCCAAAATAGCCACCTTATTTGGTTCAAACAGATAATCTCCCACTACTTGATCTGAAGAATCTTCAGAAGGAGTTACAGGCAATAACGTATCTGTAGTTAAAATCTGCGTAGCCGCATTCTTGAACTGATTATACACTACCTCCAGCTTATCAATTTCTCCAGCGCGAAATCTTTTCAAAAGAATTTCTGAGAACTCAAATGATTTCTCCGCAGATAAACCATTAAGCATAGACATATAATCGGTGTTTACCTTATAGCCAACTCGACCTAAGCTTTCAGCCGCTTTTTTACCGACACAAATAATTTCTACATTGCCCGCTGTATGTAAGTCCTTGTATTTTTCATCAATAACACGACGAACCTGTTTGTACACATTAGCATTGAATGCTCCACATAAACCACGATCGCTGCTGATCACTACAAGAGCCACATTCTTCACCTCTCGTTGTTTGAAATACACCGCTAGTTTATCATCATCCACATTCTCTTGTAGATTGGACATGATACCTTGCAATTTCACGGCATAAGGACGCATACGCATTATCGCTTCACTCGCTTTTCTTAACTTCGTTGCACTCACCAACTTCATCGCTTTGGTGATCTGCTGCGTACTAATCGTTGAAGATATCCGAGCGCGTATTTCCTTTTGATTTGACATGTATTAAGGTTAGTTTATTGGTAATTCTTTGCGATCTCAGCTCCTGCCTTTTCAAGGACTTTCTTCACGTTATCATCAATTTTACCTAATTTCAACGTATCCAAAACATCCTTGTGCTTTTGATTTAAGTAAGAAATAAATGATTCTTCAAACTCACGAATCTTATTAACTGGAACACTACGTAATTTATTCTGCGTTCCTAAATAGATCATAGCGATTTGATTCTCTACTGTTTGAGGACTGAATTGAGCTTGCTTCAACATTTCAACGTTTCTAGCTCCTTTTTCCAATACACTCTTCGTTGCAGCATCAAGGTCACTACCGAATTTCGCAAATGCCT
>JAYYCN010000108.1:0-4034 GCA_036161795.1 Bacteroidota bacterium | reverse complement strand
CATTTAAATAAGCATCTGTGTTAATCTGGATATCTGAGTGCTGACCAAGCCCAATATAATAGCCAAAGTTTTGTAAGTAAAAACTTTGATTGAAGCTATTGAAACCCAATGATGGAAATAAAATACCATCGCGTTGCCCTTTTTTCAAAGGAGCGAGTCCAAATGGTAAGGCAATGGGGGTAGGGATCCCTTGAAATACTAAATTGGCTGCACTGAACAGGGCTTTGTTATCTGGAATGACTTTTACTCTGCTTGCGTTTAAATAGAAATGAGGTTCGTCAGCATCACAGGTGGTTATTTTTCCGTGTACTCCAGTAAAACTTCCAGAGCTATCCTTTAATACTGTTCCCAAATGTATGTGCGACTCATCTTGTACCAGTTTTAATCCATACACCTTTCCTCGGCCGTTGCTTCTGTTGTATTGCATGCTATCAGCGGTTTAGGTTTATCCATTGTCCTTTAATATGGGTTTAGCCGCGTATACACCATTGGTATCTACCGTCCCTTTGGCAAATAAATTTTTGGTTTCTAGGGATACATTAATATGATAGGACTCAAGATTAGTTTTGGGTGTGACGATGGATGCCTCATTATATAAGGTGACCTCCTTTTTTGATATTTCTAAGACCATTGAATCAGATGCTTCAAACTGAATGATCTCGTTGAGTCCACCTTTTTTCTTTTTTTTCGAGATACTCAAGGAGTCGAGTTTGGTGGTGTCTGAAATCTTAGACGTGGTATCTTCATCGGTGATGTAATCGGGGAGGTTTTGAGATTTTAACTGCTCAGTTCCAAATATCCACACAGCAATGAGCATATATATTGGGTAATTAAAATTAAAGTGCAACCCAAACAAGCGAAATTCGGCAAGGCTTTTGTACTGGTTATTTCGCATGAGACAACAAAAACGCACGTGGTTCAAAAATTGGATAGGGTTTTGCATGAAAACGCAGAAACGTAGTATTCATTTTACGACTTCTGTAATCGTTGTTGCAATATTAATGTGTTTTATGCCTTCGGCGAAATTCCCTCATCGTCAAATTGATAAGGTTTCGCGTATTGTCCTTGATGCTGGTCACGGTGGAAGCGATGGAGGAGCACAAGGATTAGGAGGGACCTTAGAAAAAAACGTCACCTTAGATGTGGTTAGGAAATTGGGTAAGTTGATCAATGATGAATTACCTGATGTAGAAGTGTTATATACGCGTACCACCGATAAGAGTTTAAAACTTTGGGAACGTCCAGACTTCGCTAATAGGAAGGAAGCTGATCTTTTTATTAGTGTTCATTGCAACGCAAATAAAAATAACCGTGCCCACGGAAGCGAAACGTATTTTATGGGATTGCATAAGAACGATGGGAATTTGAAAGTTGCCAAACGTGAAAATTCGGCCATCACCTATGAAAACGATTACAAAAACAATGACCGTTACGGTGGGTTTGATCCAAATTCCCCCGAAAGCCATATTATATTTTCTTTGGTGCAAAATGCATACTTAAATCAAAGTTTGAGATTGGCTTCTTACGTTGAGTCAGAGAGCAAGTTGAAGAGTAGGGGGGTGAAACAGGCTGGTTTTTTGGTTCTATGGAAAACTTCCATGCCCGCAATACTCGTGGAGACAGGATTTATTACCAATCAAGAAGACCGAAATTATCTGGCTTCAGAACAAGGACAGGACACGATTGCACAGGGTATTTTGAAAGCGGTGAAAGACTATAAATCTTATATCGAAAAAACCGACTGACCATTGAGGCATACGTCAGTTAATGTCATACAAGTGTAAATAAAAAAAATTAGAATATGCTATATTGTTGAAATTCAATGTTATAGTGTTGTCTTCTTTCAATCGAATAACCTTGTAGTTGGGGATTTTTGCAACCTTTTTCGTTTATTGCATCTTAAGAAAAACTAAATACGAAAGGTATATCATATGAAATCAACATTTACATTGTTTAGAAAAGTGTTCTTATTCGGTGTCATGGTCACGAGTTTTTTTGCGGCCGACCGAGTAAGTGCTCAAAATCCTTGTACTGGTCGTGCCAACTATGGTTGCGGTGGCCGCTACGGGTACTGTGGTGACATTGACGCGATCACGGTAAAAAATTCAGCGGGTACGATTTTAGCATCGTACAATGGTTTGAAGTGCAATAACACAACCACTTACCGCGGAATTTTGAATTCTGGTTCTGCTTTTGATTTAACGGCAGGAGAAGAAATTGAGGTAACGATCACAGGTACTTCCTGGGCGGGATATTCTACCCGAGTGGGCCTTTGGATGGACGTTGACTTAAACAAACAATACGCTAAAGAGGAATGTTTGATTAATCCAGGGACTACACAAATCGGAGGAGCAACTACCTTTAAATTGAAAGTTCCTTGTTTTACCAAAGCAGGTTCTTCCTATCTGCGTGTTAGAGGTATTATGTCAGCCTACCAGATGAATCAAAATCAGGGTTGTGGTACGATTAACGGCTACGGTAACTTATTTGATCTAGAGGTGAATTATAAATTAGGAGCTACACCAGTAGCTGATTTTGTAGTTCCGACTATACCAAACGACACGAACTGGGTTTCGACTAACGTTAAGTTCCCTGCAAAAAATCCGAATAATGGAGCTACCTACACATGGTCATTTGAAGATGCAGATGGTGTAGTTGCTAATTCTGGGCAAGTAGGTGAGGCACGTTGGGATACAGATGGAAAGTATGACGTGTTTATGAAGGTGGATTATTGTGGAATTGCAGATTCTACTATTAAGACGGTAGCGATTACAACTCCGACGGTTGTACCAGTTGCGGATTTTATTGCCTCTTCAAATGAGGTAGAGCTTGGCTATGATACCAAATTATATGATTTAAGTACAATCGGGGCAACCTCATGGGATTGGGAACTTAATTCTCCAACTGGCGTAGGAGACTGGACCTCTACTGAGCAAAACCCAACCTTTGAATTCTACGAGAGTGGTTGGTATGAGGTATGTTTGACCGCTAGTAATTCCGTAGGAGATTCTAAAAAGACCTGTAAGTCAAAATATATTGAGTGTTTACCTACACTTGATAACTATATGGGTCCGCAGAAACTAGCTTCAACTCGTATTGGTCGCTTGTTTGACCATGCTGGTCCTACAGGTAACTACTCGAATAATCGTAAGACATCAATCGACTATTTTAAAATTCTACCCTGTGGAGCTGAGGAAATTCGTTTAGAGTTTGCTGATCTTGCTCTTGCTGATGACAATGATGTATTAACTATTTACGACGGGGCTGATGAAGATCCTAATACAATGATCGCGGAAATCAATAAAAGTAATCAGGCCCAGTGGGATACCACCGTTATCAAATGTACATCTGGTTCTGCATACATTACCTTTGAATCTAATGGTTCAGGTGTAAGCCGTGGTTTTGCTATTGAGTGGGAATCTGATCTAGAAACCCCAACTGCCCCTTCTGCAGATTGGTCTACTCCATATACCACAGTAGGTGTGGGTGTTGAGTTCTTTGCAACCAACCAAACTAAAAATGCCAAGGGTGCTCCGGAATACGAGTGGACTATCGATGGTAATCCAGAAGGGTTCTCAGAGGACTTCTCTAGTATTATATATACGAATGGTACATATAAGACTTGTTTAATTGCAAAGACTTGTACGGGTATTGATACAGCTTGTAAGAATATCACCATTACTACTCCAAACGCTGCGGGTGAAGTTGACTTTGTAGCTGATAACGTCCGTCCAAGCATCGGCCAAGTGGTTTCGTTCAAAACGACGACTGATTACGCAAATCAGTTTGATTGGAGTATTTTCCCGACATCTTTCAAATATGTAAATGGTACGAACAAGAACAGCCAAAATCCTCAGATTGAGTTTTTAGCTGGTGGTGCTTACACGTTCACATTAAGTGCTTGGAGTGCTGATGGAACCAAAGCCCAAACAGATAAGAAAGTGATCAAAAATAAATACGTCATTTGCTTGAATTACTGTGTTCCTTTGACAAACTTAACAGCTAAGGATATTTCTATTAATTCTGTGTTAGTA
>JAYYCN010000107.1:0-3089 GCA_036161795.1 Bacteroidota bacterium | reverse complement strand
TCAGGTATTTCTATTTCCTCTAATGCTTCTCTAATGAAATTAGTAAGTTCAAGCTTTAATGTGTCATTCCAAGCTGTAGCATCATCAATATCTAAATCAAAGGAAACTTCGCCAATTTGAAGAGGTTTCATATGGTTCCAGATTATGCGATGAGATCAAATAACTTCTCACGAATTCCCTTTTTTACATTTTGGTTTTTTTGCCGATGATATTCATTGATCGTTTGGATTAACTCATGGTATTCAAAAGGCCCAAGCCAAATTGTGTTGATCAGCAGGTGTGAGGGAGTAATTTGGTCTAGAAGGTTCAATATTTTCTTCTTCCTTGATCGCCCGTAAAAATGTTCATTCCAGTCTGGAAAGCATATGGTTATTGATTGGCTATAAGGGTCAGAGCTGAATGAGTCTTTATAAAACTGGGTATCAGTGAATTGATAATTTAACTTTGATTTATTCAATAATTTCCGAAGCAGTGGATGTTCTATTTTGGCGTCATTAGAATTTTGATAGAATCCAGATATGGGTTGGAAAATTCCATCTGTGAGAATGTAGTTTTGAAATTGCTTGCGACCGACTTCTTTTATTTGAAGTTTATAATTTCCCGAATCGAAAGAACTCTCAAGATTTTTTATTTGAGCGTATAATTCTGTTAATGAAAATTTTGGGGGAATATCTAGGATAAGTCTATCTCCGCTTGTGATTTGAACACCAAAAACTGCTTCATCCACAGACGGAGTGAATTCAAAGTGTTCAATAAGTAAATACCCTTTTGATAAGTCGTTTACTCGATTTAATTTATCAATGGCTTTATCAATTTGACTTTCCGATAGAGACTTCTCAAAACGTGCAATTACTTCGTTTTTATGGTTGATTATATGCGTACGTTGTGAACGCTCGTCAAGTTGATAGGAGTCCGAATTTCGGCCCCACCGTATCAAATCATCAAAACCCCCTTCAATCTGTATTGAATTGCCGTTAGCTTCTGTGATAAGTTGAATAATTTCCCCAATACCTTTGGTGAATTTTGTGGTATTAAATTCTATTCCCAGTGTTTTAGCAATTTGTCCGGAATACCCAATTTGAGCATCTCTATCAAGACAATTTGGATAGCTTCGTTTCGTATGTATACGCAAAAGTCGATTTTCTAGCCAAAAGGAGAGTAGGTTTTTTAATACAATGCTCTCATCTTCAAGTGAAATACTCTCACGTATTCCGTCATAAATGGACAGATCATAACCCATTAAGCTTAACAAAAATCGATAGGATGAGATTTGCGTTTCAAGATATTCGGTTTCTACGCGATGAGTAGAATTGACGATTTCATGTAAGTTATTCTTTTTTCCTTGTAAATACTCCTTCCAAGCTTTGGATCGTTGTGTTTTATTTTGAGATGGTTGATAATAGCTTTCGTTAAAATCCTTCAGAATAAACTCCATACCAGGTATACTGTCCAATATGGCCGCAGCTGTGTGTGTTAGATTTGGCGTTTGGTCGTTAAGAATTTGATAGGCTTGTTCTAATTGAGCTAAAAATTTAGAGAGAAGTAGATCATAAGTAGATAGCAAGCCCTTTAGCTGTAGGGAAGAGCTATCCTCATCCCCTAGTGGTTCTGCAAAATCTTTTTCAAGTCCGTAGGATTCAGGAAAATCATTTTGCAAAGAACCAAATTCAACTTGTTGAGTCTTTGCACGATTCATCTTACTTTCTGTAGTATTCGTTTTTCGATGTTTTACGAAAGTATCCTTTTCGTTAGTTGCTTTCCATTCCGTAATTTTAGATCCATTTAGATATATGCTGACTTGACTATTTGGGGAGATTTTAAGCCGGTAAGGTCTGGGATAAGTGAGCGTCCAAACAAAATCAAACGTTGGATCTTTTAATTCAATATGCCGGATATGATTGGTGAAACGAATGGAATTAATTCTTGCAACTAACTCTGCGGCTTGTAATTCAAATTCAACTTTATTGGAGAAGTCATTGATATCAATTATACGGTATTCGGATAGGTCTTCAATTTGATTTTTACCTTGTAAAAACGCTTTGATCTCACTTAGGTAAGCATCCACCACTTGCTGAAGATTGTTTGCTTCGTTTACTTCTATACTTAGCTGAATATCAATTTCTCTCTCTGGAGGAAAGTGATAACCCACTATAGATGTGCCTACAGGCCGCCAAGAATTGATGAGTTCATTCAAATGGTATTCTACATCATTGAGGTCGGTCTTGCTTTCAGTAAAAACCACCATGTCGTAAAGGCCTTTGACTGTGGGGTTTGAGATGGAGTTTATATAAAAGACTTTATAAATCCCAGGATGTTCCATTATCCGTTGGGTGAAATCCTGAAAGGTGATAAAGTTTTTTTGTTCAATCCTGTCAGGACCGAAATAAGGACTGTTTTCGAGTGATTTATCGAGTGTTTCTTGGTCGGTTAACTGACCAAATTGATATGAGACATCAGCAATGGCAAAACACAATTGTTCAATAATAGCTATTCCTGTATCATGGACGTTATGATCTGTCCATACTTGTCCACTATATTTCTGGATGCGTGAGAGGGCATCTTGACGTAATTCCTGGAGGTCAAGGGATGAATCGAGAACTTCTTCGTTGTCTAAGGAGTATTTCTCTAGTTCTTCATCCATAGGAATTAAGAATTATTGCTTGTTTTGGTTGAGTCGGTTTGCGATTTAACTTGTTGATGTATTTCAGCGATAATGTGGTAGACCTCTTTATAGGGCATTTTACTAAGTGCATCAAGGACTGTATTCAGATCTTCTGCCGTGATACTGAGTTGTATTTGAGCGTCTTTTTTTAATCCCATAGTGATCCGACGTTATACTTAATATTCGTTTCTTTCGCATAAGGACGAATGCTTCTGATTTGCAATGTGTAATTAAAGTATTCTCCGTTCCAACGAAGTTGAATACGGTTTCTTGACCGCCCAAAATAATTCTGGGTTTGATTTATACCGCCACGACTTTTTCCATATGTACAAACTGCAATAGCGTGAGTAATGGCATGGGCGCCTTTTTCACCACAAGCGGCCATCACTTCAAATGCGGAATAATTGGATAGATTTTCTACAATATT
>JAYYCN010000106.1:0-5004 GCA_036161795.1 Bacteroidota bacterium | reverse complement strand
GTTGGGGTTGAGATCTCAGATAAAGAATGCCAACGCATCATGGAAATGGAAACTCATCTTGCTAAAAATGAGATGAGCCGCGTAGAAAGGAGAGACCCAAACAAACGATATAACCCAAGATCAACGGAGGCATTTATCAAAGAAATGAAGAAGCTTCCTGTAGAGCGAATGATGACAACTTTAGGTATTGAGGATGCAAAGACCATCGTTGTTGGTGATGTGAAAAGCTTACAAGCTTCTTATTCGTTGGTCACGAAATCTAAGATTTCGGACTTGAAAAATTTCATAAAATGGAACCAGGTGAGAGGAAGTCTTGGTTTCCTTTCTGAGGATTTATCAAAATTGTCTTTTGATTTTTATGGTAAAACACTTCGGGGAACTCCTCAACAAAAACATTTACGTGAAAGAGCTTTATCGGTGGTAAATGGAAGTTTGGGTGAAGCGTTGGGAAAGTTGTACGTGGACAAATATTTCCCTGAGGATGCAAAGAAAGTAGCCAAGGAAATGGTTGATGACGTCATTGCGTCATACCGCGTTCGCATCAATAATTTAGATTGGATGAGCGATGCTACCAAAGCAAAAGCTCAGAAGAAATTGGATAAGCTCATGGTGAAAATTGGCTATCCAGATAAATGGAAAGATTACTCGGCTCTGGTTGTAAAAAGTTACGATCAAGGTGGTAGCTACTTTGAGAATATGGTGAATTTATCCAAGTGGTCTGTAGAGCGTAACATGAAGAAACTTAGTAAACCAGTGGATAAAACGGAGTGGGGGATGTCTCCTCAAACTGTGAATGCGTATTACAATCCGGTGTATAATGAAATTGTATTTCCAGCGGCTATATTACAACCCCCATTCTTCGATTTTAGGAATGACCCAGCGGTAAATTTTGGTGGAATCGGTGCGGTTATTGGACATGAGATATCCCACGGATTTGATGATGCAGGGGCTCAATTTGATGAAAACGGTAACCTTACCAACTGGTGGACAGAAGAAGATCTGAAAAAATTCAAGGAGAAAGGTAAAAGTTTGGCAGATCAATATAGCAGCTATGAAGCGTTGCCTGGAAAGTTTGTAAATGGCGAATTTACATTGGGTGAGAATATCGGTGACTTAGGTGGAGTGGCATCTGCATATGATGGTTTATTACTGCACTTAAACAGAGTTGGAGATAGAGGCTTGATTGATGGATTTACTCAGCCACAACGTTTCTTTATTAGTTGGGCAACCATCTGGCGCAATAAAATTAGAGATGAGGAATTGGCGATGCGTTTGATAACTGATCCACACTCTCCGGGTTATTTCAGAGCTGTAGGTCCGCTAGAGAACCACGATGGTTTTTACGAGGCATTTGATCTAAAAGAAGGCCATAAAATGTACAAGGCGGAAAAAGATAGAGTGAAAATCTGGTAAACATCCCGAATAAATACGATTCTTCAGCTTCGAGAAGTGCGGTTTGAATGAAACGATCCCGTTGAAGTGTATCAGTTGAATAAACTAGAAAGGAGTATTTGGTTATACTAGTGCTTCTTGGCATTCTGCCAGAGCTCTTCCATCTGTTCAAGATTTAAATCCTTCAGACCTTTATTCATTGCTTCTGCTTGAGCCTCCATGGATTCAAAACGTGTTTTGAACTTGATATTGCATTTTTCCAAGGCGTTATCTGGATTGATACCTTTTAATCGTGCATAATTGATTAAGGCAAATAAGTAATCACCAAATTCTTCTTCTTGGTCTTCTTCGGTTTGGGCTTCTTGATATTCTGCCCACTCTTCTTCCACCTTCTCGTAGGCTTTTTCTGCTTTATCCCAATCGAATCCCACTTGACTGGCTTTTTCTTGCATTCGATATGCTTTCACGATTCCAGTTAACCCTTTGGGCACTCCATCTAATAGGCCATTCTTTTTATTTCCTTTTTCCTTTAATTTGATTTGTTCCCAATTTTGAAGTACTTCTTCTTGACCATCTACTTTTACATCTCCATAAATATGTGGGTGGCGACGGATTAATTTTTCAATCAAAGTTTGGCACACGTCACCAACGTTGAAATAGCCTTTTTCCATCGCAATTTTAGAATAGAAAACAATGTGCAAAAGAATGTCTCCGAGCTCTTTTTTAACCTCCTCTGGATTATCTTTCATGATGGCATCGGATAGTTCATGAACTTCCTCAATGGAGAGCACACGTATGCTTTCCCATGTTTGCTTCATATCCCACGGACATTTTTCCCGCAGATCATTCATTACATCAAGCAGTTTCGAAAAGTGTTCTAAGATTTCATCTCTATTCATTGAGTTAATTTTTATCTAGGATTAAGTCCATGATGGCGAGGGCGCACATCGATTCAATGATAGGTACTGCACGGGGTAATACACAAGGGTCATGTCTACCATCAATCTTCAATGGAACGCTTTCTCCCGTTGAATTGATGGTTTGCTGTTCTTTTGATATGGAAGAAGTGGGTTTGAAAAAAACTTCAAATTGAATATCAGACCCAGATGACATCCCTCCAACGATTCCACCAGCATGATTGGTTTGCGTTCTGACTGCTCCAGCTTCATGAATCCATGTATCATTATTTTCTGAGCCTTTGCGTTTGTGCGTTTCATTATCCTCACCAAAATAAATGCCTTTTACCGCGTTTATATTTAGCATATAGTAGGATAGAATGGCATTTAGTTTCCTAAAAACAGGAGACCCCAATCCAGCTTTTACACCTTGAATAGCCACGCGACTACTTACGCCTAAACTATCGCCGTCTTCTTTTGCTTGAAGAATTACTTTTTCCATTTTTTGGGAAATTTCTGGATTTGGACAACGGACTACGGATTTATCTATGTTTTCACGACTTGGAACTATTTGGTTGTAGTTGGATGTTACGTTGTGAACTTGACGTACCCAGGCGGTCACCGTTATAGGTCCTTCATTTAATTCGGATAAGAATTGTTCGGCCAACGCTCCTGCAGCTACCCATGATGCCGTGATACGTGCGCTTGATCTTCCTCCGCCGCGATAATCTCTATGTCCCATTTTGGTTTTCCACAGTATATCAGCATGGCCTGGCCTGTAGGTATCTTTTAGATTGTCGTAGTCCTTGGGTTTCGAATCCTTGTTGGCAATAACCATGGTGATTGGTGTGCCTAAGGTTTTGCCTTCAAAAACGCCCGAAAGGATTTCTAATTGATCTTCTTCCTTTCGTTCAGTGGTTAGTGCACTTTGCCCAGGACGTCGTCTATTGAGTTGTGCCTGTATTTTTTCAATATCAACCTCAAATCCTGACGGAAAGCCATCTAAAACACAACCCACTGCTGGTCCATGGCTTTCTCCAAAGCTGGTTAGTACGAGGTTTTTGCCGATTGAATTAGAGCTCATAATTCGTCAACTAAGGTATAACCGCATTTTTGTAGTTCGTTCCAGAAGTTAGGAAAACTTTTTTCTGTACACTTCCAATCATCGATGTAAACACTGGGAATTTGACAAGCCCAAGGCGCGAAGGCCATGGCTATCCTATGATCTGAGTAGGTCTGTATATTCAACTTCTTCGAAATGGGTGAATCTCGATCAATCTTTAGTTGATATGATCCATCATGATTGTCAATTAGCTGAGAAGATAATTGTTTGATATTCACGTTGATACTATCGATCCGGTTACTTTCTTTTTTCTTGAGATTTTCAATACCGTAAATGGTGGCCTCTATTTTTAGATAAACCAGCGTGGATATCAAAACAGGTATTAAATCGGGATATTCAGAAGCATCAAATTCTGCATGATTTGTAATTGTTGGAACGCTGTTAATTAGGGATGTATCGTTTTTACAGAATAGGGTTTTCACTCCTAATCCTTCAAACAAATTCGTTATAATGGCATCTCCTTGGTCGCTTAATTCTTTAAGTCCTGAGAATTTTAAGTTTTGTCCAGAAATCAATGATACCAAATAGAAAAAAGCAGACGAACTCCAGTCCGCCTCAATTTCGAAAGTAGGTGGGGGTTTTATATTGTTATTATCTATTTGGATATGACCCTTTTGAAAGCTACAACGGATGCCCCAACGCCTTAAAATTTGCTGTGTCATTTGAATATATGACCAACTATGATCTAATCCATTTACCTTTATCTCTTGAGGGAAGCCTTCCAAAGATGAGATCAACATTAGGGCAGAAATATACTGGCTACTTTCATTGGAATCCACTGTCCACGGAGCTTCAAATAAGGGATGGTTTTTATTCACACCTTGGATGATTTTCACCGGAAAGAACCCATCTTCATTGAGGTATTCAAATTTGGCTCCTTTCATAGAAAGGGTATCTACTAGAGGCAAGATAGATCGTCGCTTTAAACTCTCATTTCCGTCCAGGGTAATGCTACTGTTTTTTGCTGCAAAGTATGCCAAAGCGAAGCGGGCTGGTGTGCCTGCATCTTGAAAATTATAGTAATCCGGGGTGCTTTTTAAACACTGAGTGAATAATGTTGTATCTCTGGATTCAGATAGTGCTTGAATACTTACAGGATAGTCATGTAATGCATTTAGCATGAAAAGTCGGTGCGAAAGACTTTTCGAAAGTGGGAGTTGAATACTCGTACCGTTAAATTTATTTGTTGAATGGTAGTTAATCCTCATTCACTTGATCCGCAATGGCGTGTTTCTCCAAGAATTCCGATAATCTTTCTGGAGATATCTCATAATCGTAAGTACAATCCCCAACTTCTTTCGTGAATGAGAATTGGATTTTGCCTTCATGATTCTTTTTATCGTGAAGTAGCAACTGCAGCATGGGCTGTACTTCCGATTTTGACCATTGAATCTTGAAGAACAATGGATTAATCAAGGCGCTAACTTTTTGCGTTGTTTTTGAGTTGCAAACGCCTAATTCTTCAGCTAATAATGTCTCCCAGTAAAGACCGTTTGCTATGCATAACCCATGAGTAACATCTTCATCTTCAAATCTCAATGCTTCAATTCCATGTCCAATAGTGTGACCTAGGTTTAATAATTTTCTTCTATG
>JAYYCN010000105.1:0-3435 GCA_036161795.1 Bacteroidota bacterium | reverse complement strand
AGCATAAAAAAAGCCCCGGTCTCAAACTCGGGGCTTTTTATTTTCCGTTAAGGGATTGATTACATTCCTAAACGGTAGAAGGAAATCATATAACCCGTACGTGAATCACCACGGAATGTCACCTGAGCAGGAGCATTTTCATGACCCATCTCACGTTCCATTTGACTCTTCATGTTTTCAGCCATAAAGAAACATCCGTTGTATTCAGGCATTCCTTTGAAGAATAATTCTACTTGAGCAAATCCACGTGGTGGACGACATGGGTGAGTTGCAGGAGCACTTGGAGTACCTACCGCACCTGGAGCACCATGTAAAGCACCAGCAGGACCTCCGATAGCAGGACCGCCGTGGTCTGCGTGACCCTTTACGATTTCAATATTCTTGATGGTTACTTTACGACCGTTGAAACGTGCAGGGTTACCAGCAAAAACTTCACCTGGGATAGCCATCTGGGCCATTGCAGATCCTACAACAGCGAAAGCGACAGCAAATAATAATGTTAACTTTTTCATGATAGTTAGGTTTTAATTTGTTTTGACTAGATAAGAACAAACACCGTGCCAAAAAATAAAAAAGCCCCTCGTCGGGGCTCTTTTTCTACACTAACTATTCTTTACTTGATTTTAAAATCATTCATGAATGCAGTGGTAAATTTCCCTTTTCGGAAATCATCGTTCTTCATTAGTTGCTGATGTAACGGAATGGTGGTTTCTATACCTTCAATCACAAACTCACTTAAAGCACGCTCCATTTTAACAATGGCTTCTTCCCGGGTTTGTGCAGATACAATTAACTTCGCAATCAACGAATCGTAATGAGGCGGAATAATATATCCAGCATAGATGTGGGAATCTACCCTCACACCATGTCCACCTGGCTTATGTAATACCTTTATTTTTCCAGGACTAGGGCGAAAATCTTTATAGACATCCTCAGCATTGATTCTCACTTCAATCGCCGCTTTATTCGGCTCGTAATCCTTCCCAGAGATAGGCACACCAGCGGCTATCTGAATCTGTTCTTTGATTAGGTCATGGTTGATTACCTCTTCAGTGACAGGATGTTCAACCTGAATTCTGGTATTCATTTCCATGAAGTAAAAATTCCTATGCTTATCTACGAGAAATTCTACGGTACCTACTCCTTCATATTTGATGATTTGGGCCGCTGCTTTTGCTGCTTCTCCCATTTTTTTGCGAAGCTCTTTGGTCATAAACGGCGAAGGCGTTTCTTCAATTAACTTTTGGTGTCTGCGTTGAATAGAACAATCACGCTCACTCAAATGACATACCTTACCGTATTGATCACCTGCAATTTGAATTTCAATGTGGCGTGGCTCTTCGATGTATTTCTCCATGTAGAGACCATCATTACCAAAGGCAGCACCAGCTTCCTGCTTAGCAGAATTCCATGCGGCTTCCACTTCATCTTCGTTCCAAACGATGCGCATTCCACGACCACCGCCACCAGCCGTGGCTTTCATGATTACGGGATATCCTATTTCTTGTGCAATAGATTTTGCTTGATCAATACTTTCAAGTAAACCTTCAGAACCAGGAATGGTCGGAACACCCGCCTTTTTCATGGTTTCTTTGGCATTACTTTTATCCCCCATACCATCAATTTGCTCAGGTGTAGCACCGATAAATTTAATACCGTGATCTCTGCAAATAGCTGAAAACTTACTGTTCTCAGAAAGAAAACCATAGCCAGGATGAATGGCATCAGCATTAGTTACTTCCGCAGCTGCCAATATTCTAGGAATATTTAGATAACTATCCTTGCTCTGATTAGGACCAATGCAAACCGCCTCATCAGCAAAACGTACATGTAGACTTTGTTTATCCGCTTGTGAGTATACTGCCACGGTTTGTACACCCATTTCTTTACAAGTACGAATGATTCTCAGCGCAATCTCACCGCGATTGGCGATTAGAATTTTCTTGAACATATGTTCTTGGTTTACGCAGGTTCAACAAGGAATAGAGGTTGATCGTACTCAACAGGCGTTGCATTATCCACCAATACTTTCACAATCTTTCCTTTAACCTCGCTTTCAATCTCGTTAAAGAGTTTCATCGCCTCGATAATACAAACTACCTTTCCAGGGTTTACATCATCACCGACATTGGCGAATGAAGGAGACTCAGGATTCGCTGCGCGGTAAAAAGTACCAACCATAGGACTCTTTATTTCTACCAAATTACTATTACTTTCAACTGCAGTATCTGCTTTAGCTGTCGGCGCGGCTGGCGCAGGAGCGGCAGGTTCTGCAGCTACAGGAGCAGCAATGGTTTGAACTGCCGGAGGAGCTGAAACCTGAGCGGTAACTTGTGTTGTGTTCTTTTTGATGTGTAATTTAAAATCCTTACGGTTGATTTCCACTTCATCTACCCCATTTTGTGATACAAATTTGATTAGGGCTTGAATTTCTTTTAATTCCATATCAATGGTTATTTAAGTGGGCAAAGAAACTAAAAAATGCCCGATTTGAGTCACTTTTTAATGAAATTAAACGGGATAGCCTCAAAAATGACCAATAAATCGTTCATTTCTTGATTAAAGAGGAATATTACCGTGCTTTTTTCTAGGATTATTTGCCACCTTGTTCTTTAACATATCAAATGCACGAATGAGTTTTGATCTTGTTTCTTCAGGAAAGATCACTTCATCAACAAACCCTCTCTCCGCTGCTCTGTATGGGTTTGCAAAAATATTAGAATATTCCTGCTCCTTCTGCTTCCATGCCTCTTCTCTATTTTCTGCCGAGTCTATATCCTTCTTGAAAATAATTTCGGCCGCGCCTTTCGCTCCCATCACAGCAATTTCTGCAGATGGCCATGCAAAATTCATATCTGCACCTATATGTTTACTATTCATTACATCGTAAGCTCCACCATAAGCCTTTCTCGTGATTACAGTTATACGTGGAACCGTGGCCTCACTAAATGCATATAGAAGCTTTGCTCCGTTTGTGATGATGGCGTTCCATTCTTGATCCGTCCCAGGCAAAAATCCAGGAACATCTTCAAATACCAGTAAAGGAATATTAAACGCGTCGCAAAAGCGAACAAATCGAGCCCCTTTTTGACTACTATGAACGTCTAACACACCAGCCAAGTGTGCAGGCTGATTGGCAATAACACCAATACTTTTACCTCCCAAACGAGCGAAACCAACCACTATATTTTCCGCAAAATCTTTGTGCACCTCCATAAAAGACTCCGCATCTACCACTTGCTCGATTACCTCTTTCATATCGTATGGTTGATTGGGATTCTCGGGTACAATATTTTTCAAACCTTCACGAACTTCATCGTTAGCCTCGTAAATCACACTCGGTGCTTTTTCCTCACAATTCTGAGGAACATACTGCATTAGTTTCCTAATGTTATGCAAACAGGCGACTTCATTAGGTTCGCTAAAATGGGCTAC
>JAYYCN010000104.1:0-3945 GCA_036161795.1 Bacteroidota bacterium | reverse complement strand
AATTTCACCCGCAGTTTTTGCCACATTCCAATTGTTTTGAATCACTTTGCGCTCAATAAAAACTTTTTCTGCCCAATCTCTGAACTGTTGGAGGGTTTGGTATTCATCAACAACGCCAAAAGGATCTGATCCACGTTGTGCTGGATTACTGTACATGTAAACATCATCTCCCGTAATCTCCTTGCCAGATAAAATCACCAAGCGTTCAATAACATTGCGTAACTCACGAATATTTCCTGTCCAGTTTACCTCTTGCAAAGCAGCATAACCATCTTTGGAAAATGATTTTTCAGTTAATCCGTTTTCTGAACAAATCTCTTTCAGGAATTTATCGGCGATTAGTGGGATATCATCTGTACGCTCATTCAAGGTTGGAACATGTATGAGTATTACGGACAATCTGTGATACAAATCCATTCTAAAGTTCCCCTTGTCTATTTCTTCAAGGAGATTTTTATTGGTGGCGGCAACAATTCGCACATCTACCTTGATTTCCTTGTCGCCCCCCACACGGTTGATACGACCTTCTTGAATTGCGCGGAGCACCTTTGCTTGAGCAGCCATACTCATATCACCAATTTCATCCAGGAAAAGGGTGCCACCATGTGCTTGTTCAAATTTCCCAATTCGTTGTTTAATAGCGGATGTAAAACTACCTTTTTCATGCCCAAACAATTCGCTCTCGATAAGTTCTGTAGGTATAGAGGCGCAATTAACTTCAACCAATTGATTATTTGCTCTTGTGCTTCTCTCGTGTATCCACCGAGCAACTAATTCTTTACCTGTCCCATTTTCACCAGTAATCAACACACGTGCCTCTGTAGGGGCAACTTTTTCAATCGTATCCTTAATTTTTGTGATAGCCGGAGTTTCACCTATGATATCAAATGTTTTTGCAACTTTTCTTTTGAGTACCGCGGTTTCTACAACCAAGTTATTCCGATCAATTGCGTTCCGAAGTGTGATTAACAAACGATTAAGATCAGGT
Source organism: Bacteroidota bacterium (assembly GCA_036161795.1). Classification (GTDB taxonomy): domain Bacteria; phylum Bacteroidota; class Bacteroidia; order NS11-12g; family UBA955; genus VMCP01. The sequence continues at coordinate 2,957 of JAYYCN010000104.1, read as the reverse complement.
GGTTTGGTGATAAAGTCAAAGGCACCTTTTTTGGTGCTGTCGATGGCCATTTCTACGTTTCCATGCCCCGAAATCATGACCACAGGAGTCTCAGGTTTAATAGCATGAACACGTTCCAGAAGCTCAACACCGTCAATTCCAGGCATTTTTACATCACATAAAACAACATCAAAGTCATTCTTTTGGATTATTTGCCAAGCTTTTTCACCATTCTCAGCAAGAGTTACTTCGAAATTCTCGTATTCCAAGATCTCCTTGAGCGTTTCTCTGATTGGGGCTTCGTCATCTATAACTAATATATTCGGCATGTTTGGTTGAAATATTATGTACACAAATATGGCGATTAATAAAGTAGACACCATTGGCAAATTTTGGGTGTTATCCACGAATTGCTCACGTTGTTAAATAAAGGTCAATTGAATATGAATATTTTTGACCTTAATTATTTGTATAATAATAGGATAGCAATTAGTTGTTCCATTGGTGGTGTGGTATACTTCACATCATTTGAAATTCAAGGTTCTTTGGGCTGTTTAAAATTATTTGTTCAGTAATGATTATTCCCCCATATTTGTTAAAGATAGAATTCTATGGTTTCATCGATGAATTTCAAAGCAAAAAGTGCCATATTGTTGCTTGGTGGTCTATCTATGCTGCAGCTCCAAGCACAGCAGGATCCCTCCTACACACACTTTGCTTATAACAAATTGTTGTACAATCCAGCCTATGCGGGTGCTTCAAATAATTTTTGCTTAAACGCGATTAATCATCAGCAGTGGGTAGGTTATGATGATGAATCTCCGTTAATTGGTTCACAAAATCCGAGTTTTCCGGCAGGGGGGCCGAACCAAATTTTAACTGGTATAAATCCTAGAACGACTGGTGTTGGTTTTAGCGCTCCGATTCGTTGGAAGATCGGAGAGGAGCAAAAGAATATAGGTGGAGCTTATGCGGCATTTATTTCTGACCAATTAGGCTATGAGAATAGTACTTACTTCAGAGGTGGACTTGCAGGTGCCTATGAATTACCTGATGGTTCTGGGATTCGTTTGGGTTTAGAAATTACATCACTCACAAAACAATTAGATGGAACTAAACTTCGATATCACGATCCTAACGACCCAAATATACCCACTGGCTTAACCGGTGATACAAAAATCAATATGGGAGTAGGGGCGTATTATTCCAATCCAAATATTATGGATGGAATTTGGGCTTCTTTAAGCATGACCAATATGCTTCCAAGTCAGTTTCAATATAATGTAGGAAGCAGTAATATTGTTGCTACCGCCACAACACCAAACTTATATATCGCGGGTGGAAGTAGAATGGAGCAGTTTCTAGGTAATCCTGCGTTTCGTTTAGAACCTGCAGTACTTTTAAAGTCAGCAATGGGTGAGGATGGAGGTTTTATCAAGCCAGAATTAGACATCCAAGGTATGGTGACGTACAATAACGTATATGCTGCCGGAGTTAATTTAAGAAGTTACATTGCTGGTGTTGATGCCTTGAGCTTGATGCTTGGTTATTATGTTCCCATTGGTGCCGCCGGTGCTGGCCAACAACAAACATTAAGAGTGGGTTATTCATATGACATCACATTGTCAAATGTTCGACGCACCAGTTTTGGTACGCACGAGCTGCAAGTAAATTACTGTTTCAATTTTACACTGCCTGATCGTCCGCCAAAAATTTATCGCCACCCTCGATGGATGCAGCGTGATCCGAATGTAGATTAATTTTATCAACACAGAATAAACAAAAAATATTAGCGTTAAAAATGTCGAAGGAGCGAATACATTGGAAAATGGACTAGTTTCCATATTTTTGCATCTTCACAAGAATTATACTTGAATTAAAAGAATATGATCATGAAAAACCGTTTGAAGGATTTCATCTCTTTAGGGAAAGCAATGAATGTGAGCCGAATTGTACGAAAATCACGCAAAATACAAGGCATTGCGATGATTGCAGTTGCTATATTCATAGCAGGTTGTCCGGGTGACACTGGAGACCTTATCGGTGTCCAAGGAAGAAGTCCGTGGCTTCATCCTCAACCGCCAGGAATGGTATACGTACGCACAGGTACATTCCATACCGGACAAGGAACGCAAGATATTTTTCAATCTTATCTAGAACCAAACAAGCAAATGACAATTTCTGGTTTCTGGATGGATGAAACTGAAATCACCAACAACGAATATCGCCAGTTTGTAAGTTACGTGATAGACTCTATGTCCAGATCGGTTTTGGATCAAGCTATACCTGACGGTGTGCTTCGTGTTCTTATGAATAAGTCTCAGGAACCTTCTGAGGGAGTTGCGTTATTTGTTTCACGCGACAATGGCGATCCTATGGATGATTATTACGATCCAAATGCAGTTGACAATAACGGCGATCCTATCAAATACATTAATTTTAATGAGCCATTAGACCCCAAATACAAGAGTAAGAATGAGAATTTCGATGACATTCTTTATCGTGAAATGTATTACCAAGGAGCAGAAAGGTTCCGTTTTAAGCGCCAAATAGATACAAGAAAGTTGAAGTACCACTACCAGTGGTTTGATCTTGCATTGGCCGCGGATATTGATAGGGATAAGTATAACCCCAAAAATCGTGAGCAATTTATTGTGGATGAGGATGTGTTGATTTATCCAGATACACTTTGTTGGATACGTGATTTTACATATTCCTACAATGAGCCTATGGCCCGCAAGTATTTCTGGCATCCACGTTACGATGATTACCCTGTAGTTGGTGTTAACTGGGCACAAGCCAGAGCTTTCTGTCACTGGCGTTCACAGCTAAAACAATCTTATTGGGACCATGTTGGTTTACCAAATACGGAAGATTTCAGATTGCCAACCGAATATGAGTGGGAATATGCCGCCAGGGGTGGGCGTATCGGTAACCGTTTCCCTTGGGGAGGACCATATGCTCGTAACTCTAAAGGA
>JAYYCN010000103.1:0-3370 GCA_036161795.1 Bacteroidota bacterium | reverse complement strand
CACCATCTGCTTCAATGACATCATCTATACCATCCCCATCAGAATCAAGATCCCAAACATTTGGCTTTCCATCACCATCTTTATCAAGCAAGTACTTCTGACCTTCATTTTCTTCAACATCAAGAATACCGTCATTATCAGAATCCAAATCCAAATAATTAGGAATTCCATCTCCATCAAAATCAGAATCTCCTTCAATATGATCCGGAATGGAATCTCGATCAGCATCGCCCCACAAAACAGTAACTTTCACTTGTTTTGGACCTGTAGTATTTCCATGTATATCAGAAACATATACATCGATAAACAGATCCCCTGAATCATTCAAATCAAAATCATACTTAGAATAAGTCGTATCATAAATTCCACAATTATCCCAAACATTATAAATTAAATCCCCTTTACCTATTGATTGCTTCCCTGAGTAATCTAGTGTAACGACTATACTTTGGATATCAAATTTTGGACTAATCGAATCTAACACTCTCGCATTGACAGTTGTTCTTGACTCATTTCCTGATGGATCTATAGCCCAAACGTTAACCAGGTTATTACCTGTGTCCGCACAAGTAAATTTCATTTTATCCAAGCCCACACTATCGATAGTACATTCATCATACGAACCTCTATCGAAACTACTAAATTCACAGAGAGCCTCGCCGTTAGTATCTAGGTAAAGAATTATATCCTCAACATTCAATACTGGAGCAATAGTATCGGAAACTATCACAATTGTCGACAAACTTGACGAGTTCATATGAATGTCGGAAATGGTAGTAGTTTCTATATTTTCTCCTATATCCTGACAGGTATAAGTATTCTGAGAGTATAGAGTGTCTTTTATTCCACAATTATCAGAAGCTGAGAGTAAGATATCCGTATTGTCAAAAGAACCATTACCACTACTATCCAAGTAAACATAAACCGTATCTACCACAGCAAATACAGGTTTTATAGTATCGTAAATAGTTAACTTGAATAAGGACGAATCCATGTTCCCATTTTTATCAATAGCATACAAATAACCGTTAATCAAAGGCATGTCACCACAATCAACTTCATTCACAGAACTATACATTGTGTCAATTTCACAGTTGTCAAATGACATATCATCTAACGAGTCTAAAGCTATTTGTGCGCTACCATTGGAATCTAAATAAATATTCAAGTCATTGGATCGTACAACCGGTTTCGTTTTATCCCCATTTACAAGAGTTCGCTTAAAGATTGGGGAAATACATTGATTGCTATCTGTCAACTGAACATAGTAAACTCCAGTATCTAGATTGCTAAAGATTTGTGAGCTTTGATAATTTTTCCCAGAATCAATACTGTATTGATATATTCTATTTCCTCCTTTACCTAATAACTGAATACTTCCATCACTACTATATTCACAAGAAGGATTGGTTATAAGTGTCGTATCAATAAATACCTCACCTGGCTCTTTAATCAATACATTAGGTATGACATTCGTACATAAACTATCATCTTCCACTATTAATGTGTAACTACCTGCTTTTGCATTTGTTAATTTCTTAGAAGTGGATATTAACTGCGTATCTAGTTTCCAATAATATTTATAAGAAGGCGTACCTCCATATACTGAATAGTCTGCTGTTCCATTAGAATCACCATAGCATGTTAAGTCTGTAGTGACTAATCCCCAAATAGATAACGGCGTAGCTGGAGCTTCAACGAATATATTATTTGACGTAATGACACAGCCACTGTCATCTTCAACTGTCGTGTAATAATAACCAACTGGGACGTTAATAAGGTTCTTGGCATTACCGATGGTATCCTTATTCAGTTTTTGCCAAACATGCTTAAACGGAGATGATCCTCCAATTAGCGTTGTGTAAATGGCGCCTGTTGTGTCACCATAACAAGTAACACCCTTTACCTTGAAATCATCAAACTTAAAAAGATCTGGTTGGGTAATTGTATCTGTAAATGTTTTCTGACAAAGATTCTTATCGGTTACAGTTAGTGTATAAACACCAATTGGTACATTTCTTAAATCTTCAAGCGTACTTACTACGGAGGAATTGTTCACTTTAATCCATTCATAGATGTAAGCTTTTGTACCACCCGAAATATCTACGAATAAATCCCCTGTTGAATTTCCATAACAATCAACATTCTCCTTAACAATATTATAAATATCTAAACTATCTGGCTGGGTTATTACAACGTCCTGTATCGTGTCTATGCAACCCTGTTTATCCGTTACTTTTAAAGCATACCTACCTAATACGACATTACTTAAGTCTTCATTGGTTTGAACGATGGATCCAGCGCTATCTGTCCATTGGAAACTATACGCGGTTGTTCCACCACTGACATCAACCTGAACAGAACCTGTATTGTTGCCGTAACAATCTACATTAGTAATGGCAATATTCTTAATGATTAATGTATCTGGTTCAGTAATGACCTTGGATTTTAGGCTATCCATACAACCCAATGAATCGGTTACATAAAAATGATAAGTTCCTGCAAATGCGTCGTAAAGGTTTTGTTGCTTGGTAATTGTATCAGATAGGTTATTTATCCATAAATACTGATTGCCTCCATTACCACCTACTATGTTGGTCGTTATTTTACCCGTACTATTACTTTTACAATCAACATTCAAGAAAGAATCAATAGAAACTACTAACCTATCTGGTTCATCAATCTCAATCAAAGCCGTTTGCTCTTGACACGAATAATAATCCGTCACTATGAGATAATATTTTTCTTTTCCAGCATTCGCTAAATTCTGGGAATTTGAAATATTCGAAGCTTTAGAATTTTTCCATTGAAATGAATAGGGCAACACTCCACCATCAACTTTAACATCTATAGAACCCGTTTGATTGCTGTAACAATCTGCATCAACTTGGGAAATATCATAAATTCTAATTGAATCTGGCTGATCAACTCTTATGGTAGCCGAAGTATCCACACACGAATTTTTATCCATGATTGAAAGTCGATAGTTTCCAATTCCTACACCCGATAAATCTTCCTGATTACTAACAACATTACCGGTGTTATCAGTCCATTCAAAGTTGTAATTTTTTGTTCCACCAACGATATCTACATTAATCGAACCATCTAACCCATCGTAACAATTAACACTGTCAACAGTAATATTTGTGATGTACAACGAATCTGGTTCGGTAATGGACACATTTTTAACACTGTCCATACAATTCAAACTATCGGTTACGAAGAAATTGTAAGTGCCTTTTGGAATCATCTGTAAACTATCTTTTACAGATTTTTGATTTCCTGAATTATCCAACCAAGAGTATACATAAGGAGTTGTTCCACCAACAACTTGAGCCACCGCCTCGGCCGTTGAATTTCCATAACAGTC
>JAYYCN010000102.1:0-3144 GCA_036161795.1 Bacteroidota bacterium | reverse complement strand
AGCTGTATCTGATGTATCTGGAGTTGTTTCAGCTGTATCTGGAGTACCTGATGAACCAGTTGAGCCTGAGCTATCAGACGTACCGTCTGCACCGTCTTTACCTGAATTTGTTTGTGTTGTTTCTGATTTTTCTCTCCCCTTCGAAAATAATTCTCCTACTGTATCCTCGGATTCTTTAAGTTTTTGACCCGCAACGGACAAATTTTTGGCAACATCTTTTGTGATTGGAATTGGTTTTTCTTGGGTTTTTGACCATTCCAGCCATTTTTCGATTTTTTGAGCCATAGTTATCCCATCGGCAAAACCTTCCATTTTTATGGGCGCACTCTCTGGCATTGCAGTAAATGTCTAGTTTAAATTATAAAAAAACGCCCTGGCTCTCCCAAAATGTTGATAACTGTCTTTCGGGTGTGAATATTCATCAATCATTCATTCACCTGATAGGAGAAGACTAAACTAACACAGCGAATTATTTCTTACTCCACAAAGTATTTTACTAATTGAACCTGTCAAGGTGCTTTTTAGGTGCAAAACCTGCCAAGGATTGGATATTGAATATTAACCAGTTAGCCTCGATATTCGATTCCGTCCGAATGGAGATAAACTGAATTATATCATCAATTTATAGTAAAAATGTAAAATACTAATTATTAGAAACGGCGCTGAAAGATTTTTGCAATAAAATCTAAGTGATTCTAATTGAAATTATTATTATTATTATTATTGAGACATGAAACTTTTCGGTCTAATATTGACTTTCTTTAGTTTTAGTTACAGTATTTCCCAAACGGTTGGCAGCACATTTTCAAGTTCTAATGGGAACAATCAGTTGATATATCAATCGATAGGTCAGCCCTATGCTTTGCACACACAAGCCTTTGGTTTTAATAACTACTTACATCAAGGTGAGATTCTACCGCAACTGAATCCGAATGCGATGGACCAGATTGCGCTTAAAGTTTTTCCTAACCCAGCACGCGAAGTTATTCATGTCCAGTTTTCAACGGATCAAGCCATTCGAATCCTTGAAATTAGAGATATCAATGGCAGGATAATATTATCTGAACCATTTGAGCACCCGCGAAAGGAAATCGTTAAAAATATTAACCATCTACATTCAGGTATATATACCATTACTGCGACTTCCACAGACGGACAACGAACCGTTTGTAAGATTTCTAAAGTCAAATCCATACACCAACCGTAAATAATCAGTTTCTCATGAAATATTTATTATTCTCAATAGCGGCATTATGGTCGCTACAACCCCAATCAACGCAGGCACAATTTGTTGGTGCTATTATACAAACAGGAATTTATTCTCCTAGTTATACTGACCCAAGTGACGTAAAACAAAAAGTCACAGGAAAAGGCTTTTTGAGCTTGGGTGCGATGTACGAAACCAAGTTTGGTAATTCCGGAAAAATCATTGTACCCGTGAGCCTATCATACAGTCGTTTTGGAAGTGAACAGAACTTTGGTCAAAATAAAATCATGACTCAAGATGCCAACGCCGTTTCTTTGGGCGGAGGCATTAAATATTTTATGAAGGATGACCATACTATATTACGTCCTTTTATGGGTTTAATACTCAATTACGAGGCTCTTATAAATTATAACTATTACTATGATGCCCAACAATCGGGAAACTTAGATTGGAATTCTAATTTATACGCTCAAATACAAGTTGGTTTAGGAATTGAAACAATTTACACTACGCGTTTGGACGTTTATACTTTCTTTAGTCCGGGATTATTGAATCGGGTGGATAAAGAAGTCTACGGAATCTACAGAGACCAAATTGTTGGACTTGGGGTAAATATTTTATTCAATTAACAAAGATCAATCACAATGAAAAAGATATATAGTTACTTACTGATCATGTTTTCCATGACCGCAGTCATGGCACAAAATTTTCCAGCGGATGGTATCGGCTACCAAGCGATGCTGAGTAAACCAAGTAAAGTCACCTATGGAACCACTTTAATCAATGTGCCTGTTTCCAATAAAGATATAGTAGTGCGATTCGAACTCATTCGAGGTGGCGGGGTCATTTTAACGGACGAGCATGCTCTTACCACGGATATGAACGGAATATTTTCTTGTATTATAGGAACAGGGAATGTGAGTCCTGCTGGCCAGAGATTAAGCGACATCAAATGGGGTGTAGACTCTGTTTCAGTACGTGTAAATATTGATCAGGGAGAAGGTTTTGAATTATTCTCTGAGCAAAAGCTATGGAGCACAGCTTATGCTCAATTTGCAAACGTTGCACAATATGCCAGTTTGGATAATGACACAAGCGCCATCAATGAAATACAATATTTAAGCTTGGTGGGTGACAGCATTAAGTTAACCAGAGGTCAGGGCGGTATTTCCATCAAGCCACTCAATGATGCAATTGCTAAGAACACAAGTGATATTACGGGACTGAAAGACTCTACTGTGGCTTACAGAACTCAACTCAATAGCAATACCGCTTTGATTAATACCAACAAAACCGATATAGCTACGAACAAAATGGATATCACAACCAACACAAGTGATATTGCGGGGCTGAAGGACTCCACTGCGGCGCACAGAATTCAACTCAATAGCAATACCGCCGCGATTAACACCAACAAAACCGATATAGCTAACAACAACACCAACATCACTACGAATACAAGCAACATTGCTACTTTAAGCGATTCTATTTCCGTTCATAGAGTTGATATTAATGCTAACGCAGGTAATATTGCAACCAATACTGCTGGCATCTCTACTTTGAACGATTCAATTTCTGCACTTAGAACGGAGTTAAACAGCACAAATCAAAAATTTGTAGATTTAACTACAGATCAAACAATTGCTGGTAATAAAACATTCAGCAGTGATTTGATAGTAAACGGTTTGACTTTAGGTAAAGGTGGGAGTGGTATTTTTTCCAATACCGCAATGGGTGATAGCGCTCTTTATTCCAATACCACAGGGAAAGATAACACCGCCACTGGTTATAGAGCTCTTAATTCCAATACCACAGGGAGCTATAATACCGCCAATGGAAATGGCGCTCTTAAAAGAAACACCACAGGGTACTATAATACCGCTAATGGTAGTGGCGCCCTTCAATCTAACACCACAGGGAATCAAAACACTGCCACT
>JAYYCN010000101.1:0-2918 GCA_036161795.1 Bacteroidota bacterium | reverse complement strand
GTTTTACTTTTCCCAAAAAAGCATCCCGCTAGGGTGGCAGCCAATCCCACCTTCAATAACTTTCGAACTATCCGACTCATAAATATGAAAACAAAGAAAAAATCAGAAGGTTTCTCTTTTTGATCATAAATTTTCAAGAGCCTCAAATTTTACCTAACCCCTGAATTCCGTATTTTCGTAAAATGATGAAACGTTTTGGGAATGTGGTGATAATGGCTATGATTTGGATATTTACCTCGTGCGAAGAAGAACCGCCTATTCTGAGAAAAGCAGAGAAGCCTTTATTAGATACTGCCTATTTGATGGGTGCGCCATCCGCAGAATCCAAACGCGTTTGGCTAGCCGATATTACTGGAGTTAAATGTACCAATTGTCCTGAAGCAGCTGAAATTGCATATCAGATTTACAAAGAGAATGCTGGTCGGGTGGAATTGATCGCGCTCTATCCCACATTCTTTCCAAGTCTTACCGGTCCGTGGGAGGGTTATGATACCCTCGTTTTACAAGAGGCGAACGAGATGATAGCTGGAGAGCCAGTAGGAATCCCAAGGGGTTTGGTTGATAATATTGTGTACAACGGGAACCGATTCATTGACCGTTTTTCATGGCCATCAGTAGTTACCGAGCGATTGAAAGAAAGTACCCCCATCAATCTTGGTGTGCAGGCAAAATGGGAAAGTTCAGAAAATAAAGGCCGAATTGAATTAACGGCAACTGCAAATAAAACCTACAACAAGCCTGTGTTGTTTCATATGGCCATTCTTGAAGATGGTATAATCGGCAAACAATCTGATTCGCGTGTACCATCTGGGTACATAAAGGATTATGAATTTAACCATGTGCTAAGAAAGAGTATTACATCTCCCATAGGTGATACCTTGAGCACTGGATTTGGAGTTCCAGGCTATACCATCGAAAAACATTATTACATAGCAAAAGAGTCTAAATGGGATGTAAATAACCTTTCTTGTTTAATATGGGTTTCGGATGCTGAAACCAAAGAGGTACTCCAAACTGCATCTGCGAAGTTTAAACCTTAAGCGAATGAATTGGGAAGATTCCATCTTAGGGTTTAAAACCCACCTAAAGTTGGAAAAATCCCTTTCCGTTAATAGCATTGAGGCTTATCTCAGGGACATAGAAAAACTACTTTCTTGGACCAAACTCGAGGCAAAAGGGAACAGCCCATTATCCTTAAGTAAAAAGGATTTAGAACAGTTTTCAGCTTCCATTGCTGATTTGGGCTTGCAACCGACGTCTCAAGCGAGAATCATATCGGGCGTACGTGCATTTTACAAGTATTTATCGATTGAGGAATACTTGGACGAGAGCCCTGCTGATTTTTTGGAACCACCAAAAACAGGTCGAAAATTACCGGTGGTTTTAAGCCCTGATGAGATTGATAACATGATTGGTACCATTGACCGCTCAACATTTTCTGGTGAAAGAAATGTAGCCATTTTAGAAACCTTGTACTCCTGTGGTCTACGTGTGTCAGAACTTGTGAATTTAGGGTTGACCCAGATTTATAAGGAAGAGGGTTTTGTTCGGGTATTGGGAAAGGGTAATAAAGAACGACTAGTACCTATTTCCAAACGTGCACTTAAGCATATATGGTTGTTTATTGATCATTACCGTAAACACCTAAGCATTGATAATGCCTACCGAGATACGGTATTTTTAAATGCTCGGGGAAAAGGAATTACGCGTCAGTATGTGTTTTTGATGATAAAAAAAGCGGTTTTTGAAGCAGGAATAAAGAAAGTGATTTCTCCGCATACCTTTCGGCATAGTTTTGCAACCCACCTGGTAGAAGCGGGCGCTGATCTTCGGGCAGTTCAAGAAATGTTAGGTCATGCATCAATCACAACAACTGAAGTCTATACTCACCTCGATCGGGGTTATTTAGCCGATACATTGATGAAATTTCATCCTAGATCAAAATAGCTCAACGAAACCAACGATTCCAGCTCCTTTTACCTTTCAAAAAATAGCCCAAGACCAAGCTATCGGTGATGACACCGGCCTGTGATTTGATATCTTTTTTGGGTGTATCTAAATGGAATCCAATTTTGATTTTATCAAAAGCTCGGTGAGCTTTTATTATCTCCACTGTGTGTTGGAATTTTCCTTGGATCAAGAAAAATATACCGGCTAAACAATCAAATAGTTTACGCTGAAATATGATTTGATCTCGTTTATCTTCTTTGAGGTTTTTGTACATCATTAACAGGCCATTCCTGAAGTTCAAGAAAGTTTTCCGGGTACTTTGATTTGAGAGGGTGGCACCACCGATATGAAAAACACGACTGCTTGGAACCGAATAGATTCGGTAGCCTAGGTTTTTGAGTCGCCAGCATAAATCAATTTCTTCCATATGAGCAAAAAATCGATCGTCCAATCCTCCCGCTGTTTCCCATGCCTCGCGCTTTATAAAAAGGGCTGCACCCGAGGCCCAGAATATTTCCATGGGTTCATCGTATTGCTTGGTATCGGATTCTACGTTTCCAAATATCCTACCTCGACAAAATGGAAAACCATAGGGATCCATAAACCCACCGTTGGCTCCGGCATATTCAAATCGATTTTGTTGATTGTAATCTAATATTTTAGGTTGAGCGGCAGCAAAATTTGGTTGTTGACTTGATTTGAGGAGCTCCTCAAGCCATTCATCATGAGCGGGTTCAGCATCGGAGTTAAGTAATAAGAAATAGTCTGAAGAACACTGTGCTAAGGCATAATTGTACCCGCCAGCAAAACCGAGGTTTTCTGGAATCTTTATGTAGTCTAATTGCTCACCAAATGTTTCGCGAGCAAACTCCATGGAACCATCGGTACTGTTGTTATCTGCTAATACAATCCGTACATTCTTATCCTTAGAATATTTCAACACATTGGGTATGCATTGGGCTAATATA
>JAYYCN010000100.1:0-7548 GCA_036161795.1 Bacteroidota bacterium | reverse complement strand
AAGTTGGGTTCATTACACCGAAGATGAAGAGAGTCGTCGCTTTGAAAAGCTGTATCGTCTGATATTAGAAAAATCCCAAAATAACATCAATATCTCAGTAAGAGCGGCCGAACGGTACAAACTACGGGGCATGAAAGATCAGGCGATCGATATCCTCCTTCAAGCAGAAGACCTATTCGGAGAAAGTTCACGACTCAGTAATGAAATAGCACTATTGGAAATCGAGACCGGCAACCGGCTTAAAGCCTTAGAGCGATATCTAGATATGACGGTAAGGCAAAATGCCAGTTTTGATCAACTCAAACGAATATTTGATACCTATATCACAGACTCATCCGATGTGGTTGCGCTGAGAGACTTACTGATGTCGAAAATCAGGGTTTATCCGCATGTTAACGCTTTGGGTGAATGGCTACAATGGACATTCGTTCAACTTCAGGATTGGGATAAAGCATTCGTTTATACTCGGTCACTCGATTTACGATTAAGAGAAAATGGTTACCGAATGTTTAGGCTAGGCTATTTGTGTAAGTCAAATGGAAAATTAGTACAGGCGTTAAAGTGCTTTGATTATTGCCTTAAAAAAGGCAAAGAAGGACATGAGTACGGAACTGCACTTGGTCAATGGTTTGACATAAAGTATCAGATTCTATCCAATCAAAACGACAAGACTGAATGGGCCATTTTTGATGAAAAAATTTCAATCTATATCCAGGAAAACAGTCCTGCCAATAGCGCATTCCCCGCGGCCGAGATTTGGGCAAAACGACTTTTAAGCAAAGGGTACTTAGACTCAAGCACCCATGTATTGTTGGCTTATGCAAAAGGCGAATATGTACACCCTAAAATTAAAGCTCAAGCCAAATTATCGCTATCAGATGTATTGATACAGTCCGGCGATGTATACGGCAGTGAATTATGGTTAACCCAAGTGGAAAAAGCCTTCAAAGACGATGAATTAGGACAAAAAGCGAAATTCAAACGTGCAGAATTATCTTTTTATCGGGGAGATTATGAATGGGCAAATATGCAGTTGGATGTGCTAAAAGGGGCAACGAGTCAACTCATTAGTAACGACGCGATGGAACTATCACTCTGTATCACAGACAACCTAGGAATTGATAGTAATTATTCAGCCTTGAACCTATACTCCAAAGCTCGTTTATACTTTCGACAACAACGTTTTGATAGCGCTTTGCGGTATGCTGAAAAAGTCGTTCTAGATTATCCTTCGCACTCTTTAGGGGATGAGGTCTTGTTGTTGAAGGCCAAAATTTCAGAAGCCCAAAGCAATTATCAAAGAGCCGCTGATTTATACCATACCTTGTCAGAATCATATCCCCAAGATATTTTGGCCGATAACGCCCTCTTTGCACGTGCACGATTACTTCAATATAAATTAAATCAACCAGAGAAAGCCAAAGAGGTTTACCAAAAGATCATATTAAACCATACACAGAGCTTATACATTGCCCGAGCACGAGAGGAATTTAGAAAACTGCGGGGTTTTTAGGTTCTTTGTACTCAAATGAAGCGCCTGTTAAGTTGGATCATTACATGTGCTATGGCGAGCCATGGCCTATCTCAGCTAAACAACGCGATCTTCAAGGGAACCCAACAATTTCTACTTCGTGAGCATGGATTAAGCCCAAGAGACTCCATGATGGACCTTACCCGCCGCAAACCAGGATTTGGCACACAAATCCTTAGCTACCTAAAAAATGACGAATTCAATGAGTTTCACAATCCCGGAAAAACACTTATTGGGTCTCAGATTGGCGTAGGTTTCAAACAATATTTAGAAAGACCCAATGCGTATGTATATATCGGGGGATTGCTTAACTATCCATACGGCGGCGATAAAATCCAAGCGTACCCGCTAATTCAATTCACTAAGTCAACCAAACATTCTGCGCTGATCGTTGGAAGCCTACACGGCACCACTCGCCATAGGTTATTTGAAGCCTTATACTCCTATGACTATGCCTTAACCCAACCCATGGAGTATGGATTGCAGTACCTTGGACGTAGACGAGGCTTATCTTGGGATATTTGGCTAGACTGGAGACAACCGGCAGAGAGGACAACTTCGCAACAAGAAATCATATCCTTTGGTTTAAATAGCTCTGTAGCACTTAATGACGCAGGTGCTCTTAACCGTTGGTCCATACCTTTTAGCTCGTTACTCTATCATAAAGGAGGTGAATTTTTAAAGACGATGCAACCTGTCCAAAACCAGTGGAATGCATCCATCGGGCTACGAGGAGATCTATTGCAAAATCGTTTTCGCATTGAGTCCATTTTCATGAGTTCGATAGATTTCTCCCCGAAATTATTACACCGATTTAAAGACGGACATGCATGGTTAACAAACCTTAGATGGAACATGAATTTACATCATACGGTAGCACTGAGCCACTATTACGCGGAAGAATTCTATGCACCATTGGGCCAGAACTTATACCAGAGCGAACAAATAGGTTTCCCTAATAGAGAAAGTCGTTTTCGGAACTTTCTACATTTACGTTATCAGTACAATCGTACGTTGGTTCCAAAAAAAGCGAGTTTAGACTTTAGAATAGAGCCGATATATCATTTGGAGATTCAAAAGGTTGCCTTTTCAACAGGAGTTTATCTAAAGTATGTCATTGGACGAGAGATTTATTAATTCAGGTAATAGATCATACCCCACTCTATCGCATCTGCTGTGGTTTTATTTGCCTTTAATCTCAAAACAGGCTCCCACTTTTCATTGATACGATATCCTAAGCCTAGAGCCTCAAAATAAGGAGTTTTGTATCCTTTATCGGGTTTATATAAATAGTATCCCAGATCAACGAAGGTATTCCACCTTCCCCAGTAAGCTTTATACCCGACACTTAATCCAAGTTCAAGGACATTATTTGATGTAAGTGGTGCTAAATTTTGAAACTTCTCAAAGCGGTAAAAGGGGTCTGATTGCAATAATAAAGTCCCTCTCAAACTAGAGGTTTCTGACAACCTGTAATCCCAGCCTATCTCACCCGTGTAGTGCATGAACCATCTTGGATCATCAATATCGAGGCTCTTTCGACCAACCCGAAAAGAGACAAACGGAGTCCATTTGTTTTCTTTCTGCCACTTAATGGGTTGAATATTTGACTTTTGTAGGATTCGTCCCACACTCAATCCAATAGATGGAATATTCACACCCAAATTCGGTGCTTTCCATGCCCCGTTTGAGAAATGCGATAATTGTATATTCGCTGAAATAAATGTATTCTGATTGAGGATGAATCTCGATTTTACTCCTAACCGAAAATATCCGTTCAGATGAGAACCTATGGCTCGGTTACGCGGGTTATTTTCACTATTATAAGGATTGGAAACCCAACCGATACCCGCGGTAAATGCTCCTGAAATTGCCCACTTTTTGCTGGTTACAAAACGTTTATCAAATTCTGCTCCAACCGCGGCAGCCCATCCTAAGGTTTCAGAACCCAAATCAGCTACATAGCAATGATAGCCCATTTGATCTTTCTGCTCTATGAGAAATTTGGAAGACTGATAGGATAGTGAATACTGATGCCGATACAGATGATACATATCATCATGGTGCGGAATGATAAATCCGGAAGACAACGAAACCGATTGGTATTGTTGAGCAGTAAGCGTTATAAAATTCAGAAATAAGGCAAAAAGACCAAGCTCTTTCATGCCCTGAAGGTTATTTTCTCGACTTATCAGTCGCCAATACCATGCGAATACCTAGGTTAGCTCCAATCTCCATCACATCCACCATTTGCTGAACCGTCAGGTTTCTATCTAAACGAAGCACCACATTCAAGCGATTATCGGGGTTCTCAGGATCAAAAAATTGCTCTTTTGCCTCGATCAACCTAGATTCCAATACATCGAGAGAAACGGGTGCCTTCTCGCTATCGATAAAGTAAAGTATACTAGATTTGGTTTCGTCTCGTTCATCAAATTTTACCGTGAGAATCATCGGTTTAGTTTGAATGGTAGAAGTGGTTTTGGCACTGGGCAACATGATTTTAATCACATTGGGGTTTGCTAGCGTACTTGCTATCAAAAAGAATAGCAAAAGGAAGAACATGATGTCGTTCAACGACGATGATTCTACTTCTGCATCTTCTCTATGTCTTCTGCGTAAATTCATGTTTAATTGAGGTTTTAATGGTTAGATTTAACCAAAATTTCCATGAGGTTCAAGCTTTGTTCTTGCAATCTCTCAGCAAAACGGTCGATTCTTCTGATGTACAACTGATATCCTAGGAAAGCCAAAATACCAACGACCAAACCAGCAAAAGATGCAATCATTTTCATATACAAACCTTCGGATATTGCACCGATACTCAAGTCATTTGTCGACGCAATGGAATAGAAGATGTTGATTACTCCCCAAATCGTACCCACGAAACCCAACATTGGAGCAACTCTTGCGATCAAACTCAAGTAATTTAAGTTACCTTCCATGGCGCTCAACTCGACACTTGCTTTGGTTTCCATTGCACTCTCAATTTCTCTCATATTACTTCCTAAAAAGCGAATACCTGTTGAAATTACTTGGGCCTGGGCAGTAGGCATTCTATCACAATAGGATAAAGCTGAATCTGGTTTGTTGTCATTCAGATTTTCCTTCACCACATTCAATAGGTTTTCATCTAGTTTAGCTCTTTTACTGATATACATCCATCTCTCTACGATAAAATATATAGCAATGAGAAGAGTGATGGCCAACAGAGCCATAACGAAGCCTCCCTTGACCATTATGGTAAGGATTGGTGCAGATACGTGTTCGGTAACTTTTTCATTTAACGCGGCGCTAGCCGTATCAGATGCGACAGTAGTAGCCGCTTGAAGTATGCTTGTTAACAACATATGATAATGCGAATAAAGAGGGTATTTCTATGATTAACGAATATCACGGACAAAAATTATCCCCAAAGAAACTCACTATTTAATTTCTGTGACACCACCGCTAACAATGAATTTCATCACCGCACCTGGGTCAGCATCAATTTTCTCTATATCTTCTTTTTTGACGACAATCACCTGACCCGTGATGGCGTAGCTCATTGGAAAATAGACCGTGCTATGTTCTGGCATACCTATTTCACTCAAATCATCTTCGGTTAGAAAACCAATTCTCCATGAATATTCGGTTACCCTTACCTTTACAGGCTTGGTAAACTTCTTTTCCTCTCCTACGAAGGCTTTGGTAACGTCTTTTGTCGTTCCAAATATCCAACTTAGCCCCGGAGCTTTTTCAATCACACCCTCTAAAAAGGAAATAATTTGCTGGGCTACTACACCCTCTGTGATCTTACCAATGAGTATTATTGCGGCTATACCCGAAACCAAGTAAAGTAAAATCGCTCCAAAACTTAATTCGTTCAAGTGCAAAACGCTGCCTAAAAATGAAAGCAGCCAAATGAGTATTCCCACCGTAAGGGCGATAGGCAATACCACTAACAAGCCTCTCAGGAATAAATTTATTCCTTTCCTAAATGTTTTTCTCGTTGGTGTTTCTTTAGGGATTTGGGGAAATTCAATGTTCATATTTGATTAAATCTTGACCGATATCTTTTCGGTAATTTGCTCCTTCAAATTTAATCGCTGAAGCACAAAGTTGTGCACCTTTCATCGCGTCTATCATGCTTTCTTCCAAAACGGTTACGGCTGTTACCCGCCCACCATTCGTAAGTAAATCACCATGGTCATTGGTTTTTACACCGGCATGAAATACGAAAATATTAGAAGTGGTTTGATCTATTTCAACATCCATCTTTTTGCCTTTTTCTGCCGAACCAGGGTATCCCTCAGAAACCACAAAAACCGTTGCTGCTGTGCGTGGATCTAACTCAAAATTCACCTTGTTTAGTGTTCCAGAACCGACCGCTTGAAGTAATTCCAACATGTCTATTTTTAACCTCGGAAATATCGCCTCAGTCTCGGGATCTCCCATACGAACGTTGTACTCTATAACTTTAGGTTCCCCCTGATCATTCATCAATCCAAGAAACAGAAAGCCTTTATATGGATGTCCCTTTTCAGCTAATCCTTCGAGCGTGGGTTTAATGATACGTTCTTCCACCTTACTCATGAATACATTATCAGCGAACGGAACTGGACTAATTGCCCCCATACCACCTGTATTCGGACCTTGATCGCCTTCTCCTATTCTTTTGTAATCTTTAGCAGATCCCAGAATATGATAATTCTCACCGTCGGCAACCACAAACACGGAGATTTCTATTCCTTTCAAAAACTCTTCTATAACCACAGAAGATGATGCATCACCAAACTTAGCATCCACAATCATTTCATTGAGTGTCTCTTCTGCTTCTTGTCTATCATCGGTAATGATTACACCCTTACCCGCAGCTAAACCATCTGCTTTTAATACATAGGGTGGCTGGAGTGTATCCAAAAAAGATGAAGCCTCTTGAATATTTTCTTTTGTGAAGGTTCGATAAGCAGCAGTCGGTATTTTATTCTGCATCATGAACATTTTGGCAAAATCCTTGCTTCCCTCTAGTGTTGAACAATACTTATCTGGGCCGGCAACCTGAATATCTATACTTTCCTGATTGGATTTATGTTGAATGAAATCCGTGATGCCTGCAACGAGAGGGTCCTCGTTACCAGGAACTACTAAACCAATTTGATAACTTGTACAAAAGTCCCAAACCCTGTCCATATCTTTCCAATTTAGGTCTATATTTTGACCACAAGATGCCGTACCGGCATTACCTGGAGCTATGAAAAGTTGAGTACAATTTGGACTTTGACTTATAAAATATGCGAAGGCATGTTCACGCCCTCCTGAGCCAAGAAGTAGAATATTCACACTACAAAGTTACTCGAAATCAATATTGTCTAAATCCTGGGATTTAGGCTTTATTGAATCGGCATCAATGGGTTTTGGTTTGGTGCGCTTTAAGCGATCGATGTAACGAACCTCTTTATCTGCGAGGAAACGCCACTTACCACGGCCCAATTTAATTTTATCAAACTCACCAAGTAATACGCGGTCAAGGGCTTCAACATCATATTTGAAATGCTCAAACATTCGACGAACAATGCGGTTTCTTCCCGAGTGAATTTCTATTCCCAACACCGTTGGATCGTTCTCGTCAACAAACCCAATTTGTTCGAAGGCCATGTAACCATCTTCTAATTCAACTCCATCAACCCAAGCCAACATCGCCTCTTTACTCGGCTTTTTGTTAAGTTTAGCTCGGTAGATTTTCTTTATCTCAAAACTTGGATGGGTTAACTTCTGGGATACTTCCCCATCGTTTGTGAGGAGAAGCACTCCTGTGGTATTTCTATCGAGTCTTCCCACGGGATATATTCGCTCTTTACCTGGAAGATCTATCAAATCCATTACCGTTTTACGACCTTCAGGATCGTTGGTTGTAGTAATGTATCCTTTTGGCTTATTCAAAAGTATGTACACCGGTTTCTCTGGCATGATTCGTTTGCCATCCACCTTCACGACATCTTTCTTACTCACCTTGGTACCAAGGTCTGTTATTTTAT
>JAYYCN010000099.1:0-4235 GCA_036161795.1 Bacteroidota bacterium | reverse complement strand
CGGTAGCTACATCCAGAATAAACTTAGCCCCTATTTCTGCCACTCGTTTCCTAACAATTTTCCTCCAAGCCTTATCAATGCCAAGAGACAAAAAATGATTAAGGAAATCATATCTAGCCGATATGTTATCAAACATTTCCTCAACTTGTTGTTTCTTTGAGGTATCGATTTGTGGTTTAGGTTTTATTAGAGAACTCAAAATATTCCGCAAATATAGTCCTTTACATTGGGCTAAATCGACCCTCATCTATGAAACACGCCACCTACATCGGAAGCTGGGAAAAATCTGTCGACATTCCCGTCAGCAACAAACCAGAGTTTGCTTTTATTGGGAGAAGTAATGTCGGTAAATCTTCTTTGATAAACATGCTCGTTGGACAAAAAGAATTAGCCCGAACCAGCTCAAAACCAGGAAAGACTCAAACCATCAATTTGTTTGATGTTGATCAACGTCTTCATATATGCGATTTACCTGGATACGGATACGCAAAAGTTTCTAAAAAACGACGTACTGAGTTTAAAAACATGATTCGGTACTATCTCACCAAGCGAGAAAATCTATCGGCTTTATTTGTTTTGGTTGATTTGAGAATCCCACCTCAAACCATTGACTTAGAATTCATCAATGACTGTGGTGTTCATGGCATACCCCTTGTTTTAGTTGGCACGAAAAGCGACAAGCTAAAACCAGAAGCATTAAAAGAAAACCTAAAGGCCATTGAGAATGCATTATACGAAGCTTGGGAGGAATTACCCCCGTTTGTCGTAAGTTCTGCAAATACCAAAGTAGGTAGGAAGGAAATCCTTCAGATCATCGAAGACGCCATTCAGCGCTCCCAACAATAATTGTAAGAATCCTTTATTAGATCTTGCATGGGTCTTGATCGATGATTCAAATCATGATTTTGTATAAAATCAGCAAATCGTTTTTGCAACTCATTTCCTGTTTTAGATGACCTAACATTCATAGCCTTGCAAGCGGTCAACCATTCAATCGATAAGGCATTCAAGGTATTCTCAACCACTCGAAGCAGCTTGGTTGCCGCATTTGCACCCATTGAAACATGGTCTTCTTGTCCGTTACTAGAGACAATACTATCCACAGAAGCAGGTGTACATAGCTGTTTATTCTGGCTTACTAAGGCCGCTGCCGCATATTGAGCTATCATCATCCCCGAGTCTGTTCCTGATTTTTCTGCGAGATAGGCAGGTAAATCTCGTTGACCTCCTACCAATAGATAGGTTCTTCTTTCCGAAATATTTGCAAATTCAGCTACCGCCATTGCAGCATAATCCAATGTTAAAGCCAACGGTTGACCGTGGAAATTCCCTCCACTAAGCACGGTTGATTCATCCTCGAATACACTTGGGTTATCCGTCACAGAATTAAGTTCTACTTCCCAAACTGAAAAGCAATAGGACAAAGCATCGTAACTAGCTCCATGCACCTGAGGAACACACCTAAAACTGTACGGATCTTGCACTTGCTTTTTTGGCAATTGGGCTGTTTCAGAATCGTCTAAAATGGATCTTATTTCCGCCGCTGCCCTAATCTGACCTGCATGTGGTCTTACATCGTGAATGGCGGGATGAAAAGGTTCTAATCGACAATGAAAGGCATCTAAACTTAGGGATGTAATCCAAGGTAGTTTATCTTCGATCTTTTTAATTTGAACGTAGGCTTGAATGGCATGAGCCAGCATAAATTGAGTCCCATTAATCAAAGCTAATGCTTCTTTCGGATGCAATGTAATCGGCGACAAGCCCCGAGAAGAAAGCCATTGATCTGAATCAATGATTTCACCGTCAATCCTAACGCGACCCTTTCCGATAAGTGGTAATGACATTTGTGATAACGGTGCCAAGTCTCCTGAAGCGCCCAATGATCCTTGTTCTGTTACGCAAGGAATAACTCTTTCATTATACATTAATGCGAATCGCTCAAAAACAACGGGCCTTATACCTGAGTGCCCTTTACTCATATTGAGCATTTTTAGCCACATCATGATTCGAGTGAGTTCCTCCGATAACAACTCCCCTACTCCTGAAGCATGTGTAATGAGCAAATTTTCTTGTAACTCTTCCAATTCATATTCAGAAATACCCACATTTTGCAACGAACCAAAACCTGTATTGATACCGTAAATTGGTGCGGTAGATTGTTGGATATGTTGCTTTAGAAACGTGACGCTGCGGTCCATCCTTTCGCGTGTTGCATCATCTAAAACCACGTTGGACTCCAACGCTACCAATGCCTCATCTAGGGTGTAATTCTCTTGCATACTAGAAATGATGTTTTAATTCTGAATGAACCACTTTTGACTGTTCACCCGAAACGAGATTTTTTACCGATAATTCTCCTGACTCACGCTCAGACTCCCCAATAATCACAGCCCATTGCTTATTTCTTTGGTTAGCAAAGTCTAGTTGCTTCTTCAATCTCACCGCACCTGGATAAACCTCCGCAGACAATCCGATAGATCTCAATTCACGCGAAAGAGTTACGGCTAAAGGCAAAGATTCTTTATCCATACAACAGAATAGTATACCGCTCTCGTTTATCACTGCTCCATCTTGCCCCATGGCTGCCAAGGTATCCATTATCCGGTCTAATCCAAAGGAAACTCCTACTCCAGCAACATCCTTCATCCCAAAAATCCCGGTGAGATTATCGTACCTACCACCGCCACCAATGCTTCCAATATTAAAGCGTTCGTCTAAGCGCTGATCATTCGGTAGGACTTCAAAAACACATCCGGTGTAATAACTCAATCCACGCGCCAAACGTAAATCCCACTTAACCGATGATTTATCAGAAATCAATTTCATCACCTCGGTTAGTGCCAATATCCCTAACTCTAATTCTTCGCCTTGTAATTCAGGTATATTTCGTAATCCTTCAATCAACTGGGTTATATCTTGTTGTTCTGATAATTTGCTATAAGCCTCCCAAACCTCTAACATATGCGATAGGCCACGGTTTTGCAGCTCTGTAATCACCCCTTCAAGTCCTATTTTGTCAAACTTATCAATGGCTTGCATGAAAGAATTCCAATTCTCCTGGTTTCCAGCAATCGATAAAAAACTATCCAAAATTCCACGGTGATTAATTTTTACGGTTACACCCAAATCAAGAGCCTGGAAGACTTCTTGATAAATGTCTATTAATTCGGCTTCTGAAACTAAACTTTTGGTTCCGACTACGTCCACGTCGCACTGCCAAAATTCCCGGTATCGACCTTTTTGTGGCCTATCGGCTCTCAAAACTGTCTGCATTTGATAACGTTTAAATGGAAATTGAATCTCGTTACTATTCATGACCACAAACCTTGCTAATGGAACCGTGAGATCATAACGTAATCCCCTATTAGATATTTTTGGTAGTAAATCCTTTGACTGAATGTTTGCCTTATCTTCTTCTTTTACTTTTGACAGAAAATCACCCGAGTTCAATAATTTAAACAACAATTGATCTCCCTCATCTCCATATTTACCTTGTAAAGTCGTTAAGTTTTCTAACGCTGGGGTTTCTATTCCTTGAAATCCATGTAAGCGAAAAATTTTTTCCATGACACTCATGACGTATCGCCTTTGTTCAAAAGCCTTAGGGCCAAAATCCCTCGTTCCCGAAGGAAGTGATGGTTTCTGCATGCCACAAATATACTGCTGGGAAACTGGTAATAAATAAAAATGACGACACTTGGCCGCCATTCATTGTTTTGAAATTAACCTAACATCACTCTTGCAATTTCTTTAATTGCTCCTCTAGCTCAAATTCAGCCCCTGGAGTATATCCTTGATGTGAGTACACAATATTTCCTGATCCGTCGATAACAAAGGTCATTGGAGGATTGTTTACATTCATTTTCCTTGCCAATTCTTGGTTTTGATCGAGAATAATGTCATAAGTCCAACCTTCACCTAGCACGAACGGCTTTACTTTTTTAACATTTCTTGCATCGTCAATACTAACCGCTACAAACTTCATGTTGTAGTCTTCCTGCCAGGTTTCGTAGTATTCATCTATCGCGCGGAGTTCTTTAATACAAGGGCCACACCAAGTTGCCCAAAATGAAACCACCGTGATTTTACCAGAGTCAATCACTTCGCTAAAATTGATATCCACCTGATTGATATTTTTAACTTTTGCATTTGGAACGGTTTGCTCTTGCGCATGAACCGCCCCGAAGAAGGTTAAGGCGGCAATTAAGAAAGACAATTTCATTTTCATCTCT
>JAYYCN010000098.1:0-4571 GCA_036161795.1 Bacteroidota bacterium | reverse complement strand
CTTGTACGCTCGCATGTAATTGTATTGGACCTAAATTCAAACTAAAACCAGCTCCTAAACGGTGGGCAGCGTTATTGAAGTCATAGTATGAATAACTAAATCTTAGATCAATAAATTCTCCAATTTCTTGATGGGCAGTACCTCCAACAAAACCACGATCTCCTTGAGCCCCAAAGCCATAACCACCAATTAATTGTAGGTAGGTGCGTGGGGTGATAAAATACTCAGCACCTAAAATATAACGGGGGTGAAGGGTAGTGGTGTACTGGTTGATTTTCCCGGATTGTAAATCAAATTTACTCTGAATGGTGTCTTGCAGTTGTTGAATTACCCCATCATTGAGGTTGCTGATTTGATTGGTATCGAGGCCGTTCCAAACCCATGTGGTGGGATTCATTTTAATTTCTTGAGCCCCTGTATTCCAGGTTATGGAGCCGATGTTTTGAACAGAAGCGGAGAAACGTAAATGTTCATTCATTCTGTAAACTGCTCCAAAACCGAAGTTCAAACCCTGATTGGTTCCGAAGCCTATATTCCCCACGCCGTCTTGAATGGCTTGATTAAGATCATAGGCCGAATCCGTTATCGCTCTTTCTAAGTCTCCACCCAATAAAGATGCTTTACCATCAATTTGTCCTTCAATACCAAGTTGGTAGATGCTAGCAACTCCTGTATGGGTTTGAATATTAAAACGACCATCGTAAATGCCTATATCTGCAATTCCGTTAATGATTCCAACATTTACACCCGCCGACCATTCATTGTTGATTTGGCGACCATAAGAAAGGGTATTTTGAACATAACTTCTCAATCGGCTGCCAGAAAAGTCTATTTGAGCATCGTTTTCAATAAACGCTCCATTTCCAAAGAAAGCAAGTCCCAATAAATCCTTGGGTAAACGAATAGACGCTTCGTTAATTACCGATGAATTGATTGAGAAATAACTTTTGGCCCCTCGAAATCCGAAATGGAACAAATTGGTAGCCGATAGGTAATCAATACCTATTTGTTTCTCTTTTTCATTTATAAGTCGAGCTACGGTTTGAGTACTGGTTTCGGTTGAATTAAGCCAAGAGTTTAAGTTTCCACCTGCGAATGAAATATTCTCGTTTAGCCCAAACCCAAGGCTCAGCTTATACTGTGGAAGGAAACCCGGATTCCACAAGTGTGATTGACTCAAATGACGGTTATTGTAATCGAAAAATGGTTGCGCTTCAATAAATGAAGTAGAAAAAAAAGTAAATGCGATGATTAACCGTTGTATAATGTTGATCTTCATGATTTTCCTCTACTATAATTATAAACTTCCTTCATAAATAGCCCTGAATGCTAGTGTAATATCTAATGTGCAACTAGTAAAAATACTCACCGGAACCTTGCCGTTGTCGTAACTGTTGAAATTAGTTCGAATCAGTATATTCTCACATTTTAAAGTATTCAATTTATCTAACATATCTGAGTTCATTAAGAATGTAGTCAAGTTTTCTGAAGAGCTCGTAATTTGACCTTGGTTATCAACCACAGCAGATTCGAGAAGTGTTACATCCACCATTGAATCAATCGCGTTATATTGAGCATCTGTAAAGATCAAGTCCAGCGAGCCTCCCAATGGAAACCCATTAATGGTTTTGATTTTAAGTTCTAATACATCAAAATCTTGCAAACCCTGCAGGGTCGCCCCTTTCGGAAAAGTATCAACGTATGAGAAATTTTTAGCGGTAAATGTCATGGGGATATCTGCCGCAAAACCCAGATCGATGGCACTTGCTTTAATGATGTGATTATCAAAACCCGTGAAGCCATCTGGATTCATGATTGCCTGACCTTTGATATCAAAGGTGGTCGCTGGCATTCCCAAGCACTCAACAATGTCAGAATTATCTTTGTTGATACTAAAGATTTCTGATTTAAGTGTTCCCCTCTCTGCAATTGAAGGGAATGGGAAACTCATCTTTGGTGCATTCATATGCAATTCCTGAGAATTTTGATTTTTTGCGGTTATATCTAGTTTTACTAGGATGGGAATACCAAAAGAGTTGGTCACGAATATTTCCATTTTGGGGTTTTCCATGTTGATTCCACGGCCAAGTTCAGCAAGTTGACTAACATCTAAATCATCTATGGAGATATCAAACGTATCTTGTCCTAGGTAACCGTCGAGGTATTCAAATTCTGTTGTGGATGCATCAAATTCAATAGAAATAAAATCGGACGAATCAAATTCTACCATCCCGTTACTTTCTTCTATTTGTGTGGCTACCGACACCCTTAGTATATTGTGATCTTTCACAGGGTCGGCTCCCATGTAAATTTTCGCGTTATTTAAATCCATTTCAGAATTCACTGTTCCTGTTGGTACACTTACGTTCAACGGAGCTAGAGCATTCCCACTACGGCTCGCATCGGGTAGACTGATATCTATATTTACGGGAGTATTAAAAGTGGAAGTAGTAACGATTGGGAGTTTTGCTGCACCAAATTCAATATTTCTCAACATAGCATCTACACTCGGGTCAGATAAGTCTATACTCAGGGTTTCTGTAGGAATGGTTTGCGCAGGGAGCTGAGCTTTACCCCCAATACAATTTAAATCTGAGTATTTGACAGTAATTTGTAATTCATCCGTAAGATCAATTTGCACTGAGTCCTGGCTTTTTACGAAAAGTATATTTGGCACTGAATAACCCAATTTATTACTTAAGGTTCTGCCTCCGATATCAATGCTATCTTTTGCAGTTGCTAATGAAGGTATATTGTTAAAGTTTGCAGTACCTAACAGAACAGGATTTGCAGATGTGATGCTATCGTAAATCTGTATTTCTAAGTTACTAATTTCAGTAGGGAATTCATTGGTGATGTTGAATACCAATCGTCCCTTAGATAACATTAAGTATTCATAATCATTGCTTTCTGTTAAGGCAATAATATCTGAATTACCTGCGGCTAATTCCGGGAATGTATCTTTTTTACCATCCATAAGACTCAGTAAGTCTTTTTCCTGTTGGGTGGCACCTTGCATTAAATCGTTTAAGGTAATAGCTGATTTTACTTCTTTTTCTCCAACGCCCAGCCCGCCGATCGAGAACTTAGAGGAGCTTTTTCCCAATGAAATACCCTTGAGGATTTCATTAGCTTCCATATTGAAAACAGAGTCTTGTATGAAAGTGAGTCTAATTAACCCATCTGGATCGTATTTGATAATACTGTCTTCTTTCAGAAGCTCACCTGCTCGTATTTTTGCATTAGCCAATGGTGTTAACACCTCTGGGTTAATCTGGGTGTTAGAGTACTTGCTCAAGTCAACGGTATTCTTTTTGCATGAACCAAAAGCCATAATGAGCAATAATATGAAAGTGGTTTGTTTCATAAACTGTTGAAAATTACTTAACAAAGTTAAATATAACTTATCGTCTGCGCGTCAATTGATTGTGAACTCCTCGAAAATCTATTTTAGAATTAAAGCAACAGGTAGTTTTATACACTACAAAAGAGGCTAAAGCGATTTATATTCGTCATTCATTCCGATACATGAAAATCTCACCTCAACATTTAAAACTGAAATTCCCAGACATTGAACCTGAGTTACTAGATAAAATCTCTGAACATAGCGAGGTCCGTGAAATAAATAAAGATGATGTTTTAGTTCGAACAGGACAGCATTTGACCTCTGCGATGATTGTGCTAAGTGGAGCTGTCAAAATTTATCGAGAAGGTGATAATGGAGGTGAGTTTCTCCTCTATTATTTGCAAAATGGGCAGGCTTGTGCTATGTCAATGTCTTGTTTGAGACATCAAGAAAAAAGCCAAGTGATGGGAGTAGCTGTGGAAGATTCAGAAATTCTCATGATTCCAATGGCCAAAGTCAATGAATGGGTGAGAGAATATCGTTCTTGGCAAGAATTTGTTATCAATACTTACCGTAACCGATTTGAGGAAGTCTTATCTGTACTTGATAGTGTGGCCTTCAGAGGTATGGATGAAAGATTAGAATTCTACCTCAAAAAAGAGGCAGATAAAACAAACAGCAATAACTTAAGTATATCACATCAGAGTATTGCGAATGACTTAAATACCTCCCGAGAGGTGGTTTCAAGACTACTCAAAAAAATGGAACAACGTGGATTAGTTGTATTGCAGCGGAATAAAATTGATTTATTGGGAGAGCATTAATCTTCCCAACTACGCCATTCCTTGGAATGTTCAAATACCGAGTGGATGATGTTCTTTTCGGATTCATTAAACTCTTTTTCCCGCCTTACCATCATGAGTTGGGCTGTTTTTTCCATTTGCGGTAGCTTATGTGTAGTAAACCCTTTTGCACCTCCCCAAGAGAAATCAGGAACAAATTGCCTTGGGAATCCCGAACCGTATATGTTACAACCAACTCCAATAACAGTGCCGGTATTAAACATGGTATTAATTCCACACTTACTATGATCACCCATGATTAAGCCACAAAATTGTTCTCCACTTTTTTCGAATCTATTGGTACGATAGTTCCATACTTTTACCTGGTCGTAAGTATTTTTTAAATTAGAACAGTTGCTATCTGCCCCAATATTGCACCATTC
>JAYYCN010000097.1:0-7119 GCA_036161795.1 Bacteroidota bacterium | reverse complement strand
TCTCATCATTCGACCCCTCCTGGGATTGCAGTAGTTGTTAAAAAGGAAGAGCCACAACCGCCTAAAATAATTCAAGGTGCCAACTTGTATGTTGATGGGGTTTCGGACCCCGGAAATCTGGGTGCTTTATTGAGGATTGCGGATTGGTATGGTTTAACAGAAATTTGGCTTTCCGAGGATTCTGTGGATGAAACGAATCCAAAGGTGATTGCTTCGAGTATGGGTTCGTTCCTCAGAGTTAGATGCATTCGCATACATGGCTTTCCTTGGCAGAATAATATACCGGCAGTTGGTGCTGACCTTAATGGAGATAGTATTTATTCTTTTGAGGCTCCAAAAGTGCCTTATTTCTTAGTGATGGGATCGGAATCTCACGGTTTGCGGGAAGAGACAAGAAAAACACTTACGGACTTTGTTCATATTCCTAGAAGAGGAAAGGCGGAGTCCTTGAATTTATCGGTTTCTACCGGAATTATATTGGATCGATTGATGATCCCATAATTGCCGTCGATAAAAGGAGTACGCCGACTTTTTTACTTCACTATATTTGTTCTGACCGATGTCAGCAGTTAGGGAGAAATTAAGTCAGTTTATTAGGCGTTACCATAAGATTCAAGCCTATCAAGGACTATTATTAAGCCTACTCGAAACGACCATCTTATTTTATATCATTAATTACACAGAGTATTTTCTGTGGTTAAATACACGCATGCGTGGGTTCATGTTCTATGGATGGTTGGTGGTTGTTTTAGCTTTGTTCATATATCAGGTTGGATTGCCTTTGGTTCGCATGTACGGGTTAGCTTCAAGTCAGTTATCTGAAGAGAGAGCAGCCAAGATCATTGGTTCACACTTTAATGAAGTAGGAGACAAACTTTTGAATTACTTGCAACTAGAGGGAGTAGCAAAAGTGGGGAGTGAAGCGAATCCCTTGTTGATTAAAAGTATCGAGCAAAAAACAGCAATGCTCAAACCATTTACCTTTTTTGACGCGCTAAACCTCCGGAAATTCAAGAAGCAAATGTTACGATTTACGACCTTAATCGTGCTATTTGGATTATGGGGAGCGTATGACTCTGAAAATATTAACGCATCCACGCGGCGGATTTTAGATTACAAAAATCAATTTATTAAACCCGCACCGTTTGATTTTGTGTTTGAGCATAACGAGGATTGGTTTGAATTGAATCAACCTGTAAACGTGAAGGTTGTGTTGGTCGGTGATGAGATACCTGAACAGGTTTTTGTGAATATAAATGGAAGTAATCGGTTGATGAACTCGAATACGGGTGGCTCATTTCGTTACACTTTTAATCCTACCTCAGTTAATACAAAATTGCAATTTGAAGCAGCAGGTTATCTTAGTTCTGAGTATCAGCTGAACATGAGAAGGTCCATCTCTGTGGAAGGAATAACCATAAAAGCCCAGTATCCTGAATATCTCAATCAAAAACCAAGAACCATACCATACAGCAAGAATATCATCATTCCTTTTGGTACTAAGCTGAATTGGGAATTAAAAATCAAGCATGCCAAAAAGGTTGATTTTAATGGGAATTATTCCACTCTTGAAAACCCGAGGTTGAATACGTTTCATTGGAATCAACAGTTTTTCGAATCGGAATTTGTTAACTGCTACATTTATGGTAAGGAACATAGTCGTGATTCATTTAGCCAACAAATCAATATCATACCTGACTTAGAACCAAGGATTAAAGCGGAAGCCATTAGAGATAGTAGTCAGGAGAATATTTATTACATCGCGGGGGAAGCAAGCGATGACCATTTTGTGAACCGTGTATTTTTAGAATGGAGAAAAACTGAAAAGGAAGCAGTAAAAAAGATAAGATTCGATGAAAAACCAAGGGAGGTAGTGACTTTTTTGCAGGCAATCAACCTAAAGGATTGGGGTCTTGAAACAGGGGAAAAAGTTCAATTTCGAATAGGAGCGATAGACAATAATGGAATAATCGGAGGGGCAGTTGCTTACACAGACTGGAAGGAGTTAAGACGTTGGACAAAAGATGAATACGAAGATAATCTGGAAAATTCAAAAGAAGCACTATCCAGATCAATCAATGAAAGTCGTCAAACTGCAAAGGACTTAAAACGGCAGTCTGAAAAACTAAAGAATCAATTTCTACAACAAAGAGGTATGGATTTCGACCTACAACTAAAGGTTCAAAATTGGCTTGAGCAACAAAATAAGCAACTCGATAAATTTGAAAAGGCCATTGAACAACAAAAAGCAATAGAAAAACAGAACAAGGAATTAGAGACAGATAATCAAGAACTATTAGAGAGAAGGGAAGAATTACAGGAGCGCATGGAGCGAGCCAAAGACCCTAGGCTAGAGGCTTTGATGAAAGAATTGCGAGAGCTTTTAGAGAAGCAATCCTCTAAACAGGAGATTCAGCAAAAAATGGACCAAATAGATCGAAGGATGCAAAATCAGCAGGAGGATCTATCCTCGATTGAAGAGCAACTGAAGGAGCTCAGAATGGAGGAAAATATTGATCGACAGTTACAGGATATGTCCGATTGGATTGAAAAACAACAACAGTTACAAGAAGATTCTAAAACGGCAATTAACGAAAGTCAAAGGGAGCAGTTAATAGAAAAACTTCAGGACCAAGCGGAGAAGGCTTTGGATATAAAAAAACGCTCGGGAAAAATTAGAAAGCAAAATGAAGAATTAAAGAACCCAATGTCTTTAAAAACAGGAGAGCAGAAAGCTATGAAAGCCGCATCTAATACTGAAGAAGCAAGAAAAGCGATGCAGCAGGGAGAAACTTTGGAATCGCTTGGAAATCAAAAAAGTGCTGAGCAACAAATGCATGAAGCAATGGAAGGTCTTCAAGAAAGTTTAGAGAAATCCAAGAGTGAAAGAAATGCGGAGGATTTACAAGCGCTTCGGGCCTTACTTGAGAATTTAATCGAGGTTTCTCATACCCAAGAAAAAACCTTTACGGAACTCAGTTCGTTAGACTCTGAAAATCCTCGTATCAAGGATTTGAATAAGAGACAAGTTAATATCAAGAATATGTCGGCTAGCATAGAAGATAGCCTTCGCGCATTAGCCACACGACAACCGATGATTTCTGATATGGTGAACAGGGAGATAAACGATGTCAACGAAAACATGAATAACGCTTTTAATGAGTTAAAAGTGAGAAATGTCCGGAAGGCATCCATGTATGAGCAATATGTTATGACTGGGTACAATAACCTAGCTGTTATGCTCATGGAGAGCCTTAAAAATGTTCAGCAAAAGATGCAACAGAGTTCGCAATCTAAAGGTGGTAAGCAATGCAATACCCCAAAACAACAAGGTAACTCTGGCAAGTCAAGTAAAGGGAAGGGGAGTAAGTTGTCTGAACAACAGAAAAAGCTGGGTGAGAAGTTACAGCAAATGCAAATGAACCAGGGTAAGCAAGCAGGAAAAGAAAAAGGAGGGAAGAGCAATCAACAAAAAGGGGAAGGAAAAAATACAAAAGGGAAACAAGGAAAGAACAAGGGTGAGAAAGGAGAGAGTCAGCGTCTATCCGATAAAGAGTTGGTGGAAATGATTCTTTCGCAAGAAGAGTTGAGAAGGAAGATTTCAGAGCTAAGAAAAGAGGCTTTGAAAGATGGAGAAACCGGCATGGCTGCCAATTTATTTGAGGCGGAAAAGTTGATGGATGAGCAAGAAAAAGAATGGGCTCAAAAGGTGCTAACAAATAAATCTTTGTGGAGACAGAAGGAGATTCTTACTCGATTACTACAACATGAAAAAGCGGAGCGCAAGCAGGAACAGGACGATCAGCGCGAGTCTGGTAAATCAGAGGGATTCCAAATAGAGTTTCCTCCTGAATTGTTAAAATGGAAACAAGAACAAAAACAAGAGAAGGAGCGATTGCGCCGGGTACCGCCGAATTTTGATCCTTATTATCAGCAGAAATCTAAAGCATATTTAAACCGTTAAGTTTATGCTACAGTTGAGCCAGGTTCAATGGCACCATCGGGCTTTACAAACTGTAATTTGCCATCTTTGTTTTCCGCTAATAGAACCATTCCTTGACTTTCTATACCTCTAATTTTTCGAGGGGCTAAATTCGATAGGTAAAGAACGTCTAGACCCTCAACTTCTTCTGGGCTAAAGTGTTCTGCAATTCCAGATAGAACCGTCCGTGTTTCGCCTCCGATATTGAGCTCTAGTTGCAATAACTTATCTGCTTTTTCTACTTTTTTACAGGATTCAACATGGGCTATGCGAAGGTCGAGTTTTGTGAAATCTTCAAATTTAATCATGGGTTTGATTGGTTTTACGTTTGGTGGAGTTGGAATTGATTGTTGCAATTTTTCAACTTGTGCTTCAACGGTTTGATCTTCGACTTTACTAAAGAGTAAGGAGATTTCACCAATATGGTTGTCACCGTTGACTTCAAACCATTGGGCCTTATTCCAGAAGTCGTATTTTATGGATTCTTGGGATTCGAAACCTAGCTGAAGCATTAATTTTTGATGGATTTTAGGCATAAATACTTCGGTTGCCAATCCGAGGTTTACCAAAATTTCATGAGCAAACCCTAAAATTTTTTTCGCTTTCTCAGGGTCTGTTTTGATTACTTTCCAAGGTTCTTCATCGGCTAAATACTTATTACCAAATCTGGCTAAATCCATGAGTGCATTTTGTGCATCGCGGAATTTGTGATCGGAGATTTTGTGTAGAATAGGAGCAATATAATCTTTGCTCAAATCAGAGCTATTGTGTTCAGTTCCTTTTTGGGGAACTTGCCCTTTGAAGTATTTCTTAATCAGAACCAAAACTCGATTTGCAAAATTGCCATAAATAGCAACGAGTTCGCTATTGATTCTTGTTTGGTAATCCTTCCATGTAAACTCGCTGTCTTTGGTTTCTGGTGCAATGCTTGTTAATACGTAACGCAGTTCATCCTCACGATTCGGGATATCTTCTAAGTACTCATGAAGCCAAACAGCCCAATTTCTAGAAGTGGATATTTTCTGGCCCTCTAGATTCAAGAATTCGTTCGCAGGAACATGATGTGGGATAACGTATTCATCGCCTCTTAAATGCAGCATAGCTGGAAAGATGATACAATGGAATACGATATTGTCCTTTCCAATAAAATGAATGAGTTTAGATTCTCCAGTCCACCAAGACTCCCAATCATCAGGTCTGGCTTCTTTCGTTGCCGAAATGTAACCGATTGGAGCTTCAAACCATACATACAGCACCTTGCCATCTGCTCCTTCTACGGGTACTGGTATTCCCCAGTCAAGGTCACGGGTCATGGCCCGCTCTTTTAATCCGTCATTTAACCAACTCTTACATTGACCTTGAACGGTGGAACGCCAATTATTGCGTTCGTTGATGTATTTATTTAAGAATGACTCTTGCAATTCGTCAAGCGGCAAGTACCAGTTCTTGGTTTCTCTCAAAACAGGTGTATTTCCGCTTAATGCAGATTTTACATTCTTTAGCTCTGATGGACTTAATGTTGACCCGCATTTCTCACATTGATCTCCGTAAGCGCCTTCATTTCCACATTTTGGGCAATCTCCTGTGATATAGCGGTCAGCGAGGAACTGTTTTGCTTCTTCGTCATAGTATTGTTCCGTTGAGATTTCTTTAAAGGCACCTTTACCGTAAAGAATTTTGAAAAAGTCTTGTGCCGTTTTCTTGTGGGTTTCGTTGCTAGTTCTGCTGTAGATATCAAATGAAATCCCTAGATCTTCAAAAGAGGTCTTAATGATTTCATGATAGCGATCCACGACATCTTGGGGTGTGATACCTTCTTTTTTTGCTCTTAATGTGATGGGAACACCATGTTCGTCACTACCGCAAACAAATAACGTTTCCATCCCTGCCAGTCGACTGTATCTAGCATAGATATCCGCAGGGATATACACTCCGGCTAAGTGACCAATGTGAACGGGTCCGTTAGCGTATGGTAACGCGGCAGTAATGGTGTTTTTTGACATGCCGCAAAGTTATGTATTTAGGTTTTGTTGTTGCAGGTCAATTCGAATTACCTGCGTATTTCTCATTGAAATAGGCAATCCAATCATCCAGTTGTTCGTCGGATCTGGCGGTAAGATGTAGAGGGGTGCCCTGAGTCAATTGAATCCGTATGACAGTGTTGCCTCCGGTTGTGTATGCTTTGCCTTTTTTGCGCGAAACACGATAACCCCAACCGCCAAAATCTTTTAACGCGTGTATCTTTTCAAATGAGATTTGCTGTATTTCAGAAAACGGAATGATTTTATTCCTCCAAATGAATGGTATAAAATGATATTCAAAACCGGAGGAATTGAATTCCCATTTGAGCTTAATCCCTTTTAACAGGAATAACACCAATACGGTCATAATGATTCCTGTAAGTGATTTGGAATCAGACCAACATAGTTCAATCAGTGTTGTTTGTTGTTCGCGAGCTTCGAAGAATAGCCCTAATAACGTACTACCGGCTATGATGGGAAGGGTGATCCAGAAAATCCATTTCATACTATGGGTTTGTCCATAGTTACTCGGTTCTTTCATTGGTGGGTACAAGTTATGCAAGATTAGTTTAAGGTTATTTCACACAAATATGAAAGGTATATTGTTTATAAGAATTACGACGATTATCTTTGCAGCCCTTAAAACGAACTCGTCATGACTAAACGTACATACCAACCATCAAACCGCAAGCGTAAAAACAAGCACGGTTTCCGTGAGCGCATGTCAACCAAAAACGGACGTCGCCTTTTGGCGGCTCGTCGTCGTCGTGGTCGCAAGAAGCTGACCGTTTCTGACGAACAGAAGTATAAATAAATGAAACAATCAGCCATCGTGCAAGATGATCCTAGGTATACCCTGGGTAAGCATGAACGGCTTAAAAATGATTTAATAATAGGCCGTTTATTCCAAAACGGCCTTTCTATTTCTAAATATCCTCTCCGATTCATTTATCAAAGATTGACTTTGGATGAGTGGGATGATTCGCCTGTAAAAGTTTCTATAAAGGCCTCTAAAAGAGGCTTGAAATCAGCTGACAAGCGAAATAGAATGACACGACTGATCAGGGAAATGTACCGATACTCTAAGCAACCTTTGTATCACGTGGTTGAAAATAA
>JAYYCN010000096.1:0-3454 GCA_036161795.1 Bacteroidota bacterium | reverse complement strand
CGAGATGAATTTTCAGAAACCGTCGGTTACTCATTAAAAGGAAAAAATAAACGGGCATTATATATTCCTGATATAGATAAATGGTCGAAGTGGGATCAGTCTATCGATTCACTCATCAAAATACATGATTATGTTTTTATTGATGGCACCTTCTTTGCAGATGGTGAGATCCCCCGCCCCATGTCTGAAGTGCCCCACCCTTTCATTGAAGAGTCTGCAAAACGGTTTTCAAGTTTAGATCGTTACCATAGAAATAAGGTCTACTTCATTCATTTGAACCACTCCAATCCTGCAAGGAATAGAGACTTCCAAGGCCGAAAAATCATTGAGTCTGCAGGCATGCATTTCACTAATTTTGGAGATACTTTTACGTTGTAAGAGCATGAAACCTCATAACACCGATGAATATTTCCTTTCAGGCTGTGGATGATGCAAACTCATCGGAACTCCCCAATTCAAAGTACATCGATGGTCAGAGGAACTCGCCCTGACGAGAGAAGTCATTCTGAGCACATCGGTAAGTGAAGAACTCAAATGGAGTACTTTTTCATAGCGAAGGATCAAATCTACTATAAAACTAAATGCTCTTTTCGTAAATCCGAGAAATTGCATCAGACAAATCCCAATCTTTTGATGTAAGGGTGCTACCGGCATCATGGGTACTAAGTTGCATCTTGACCGTGCAATATTCCCACTGAATGCTCGCATGGTGATTTTGACGTTCCATTTCCACTGCACATTCCTGGATAAAGTCGGCAGCTTTCACAAACCGATCAAATTCAAACACCACCGATAACTGGGCTTCTCTTTTATCCCAAGCTTTAATCATAACCAAACAACCCAAAAAGAGCTAAATCGTTTGTTTCCCAATGATTAAATTCTCATCAATTAATCCACAACACCCGAAGCGAGTTCTGATATTTTTTAAATTGAGGATATTATGGTATTTCGAATTTTATCTACCGATACCCGAGTGATTCTCGATGAATATATTAGAGAATACATACAGAAAAACCCCAAAGCCCAAATCATCATCGGTTGCGACTCAAAAAACCGCGACGATGAAACTGTTTACGGGCTTGTGGTTGTTTTGTATAAAAATAAAAAGGGTGGACATGTCTTGTACGGGAAGGAACGCGTGCCTCGAGTAAGAGACCGCTGGTCAAGACTTTGGAAAGAAGTGGAATACTCTGTAGACATGGCAAATCAATTGGTACAAAGCGGCTTACCGAAGGCTACCTTTATTGACCTAGACCTGAACCCTGACCCTCAATTTAAATCAAACGATGTGGTGAGAGCCGCGGTTGGATTGGTAGAATCAATGGGCTATCAAGCAAGAACCAAACCGCACAGTTTATGTGCTAGTTACGCTGCTGATAAAGTCTGTTAAGACTATTAAGTTGATATTTTTGATATTCCGTCGAGAACCAACGTGAGCCCAAATTCTTCGTCTGTACTTTTGAATTTGCCCCATGCTCAAAGTACGACACGTATACAAATATTTCGATGCTGTTTGCGTAAATGATGATATTTCGATTGATTTAAAATCAGGTGAGATTTTTGGCTTATTAGGTCCCAACGGCGCTGGCAAAACTACCCTCATGCGCATGCTTGCCACTGTAACCACACCAGACCGAGGTGAAATCTTGATTCAAAATGAATCGTTATCACCAAATCATATTCCCATCATCGGATATATGCCTGAAGAACGAGGGCTATACCGAAAAATGACGGTGGTAGATCAACTTCTCTATTTCGCTGAACTCAAAGGGCTTAACAGACCTAGTGCAAAAGAAGAAGTCAAGAAATGGATGAAAAAACTCGACATCGTTGATTGGGCGGACAAAAAGATGGAGGAGTTGTCTAAGGGCATGGCACAGAAAATTCAATTTATTTCTACCATTCTACACCGTCCAAAATTCCTTATTCTAGATGAACCTTTTAGCGGATTTGATCCTGTAAATGCAGATCTCATCAAAGATTTAATCCTGGATCTTAAAAAAGAAGGAACCACGATTTTATTCTCAACCCACAGAATGGATAATGTAGAAGAGCTTTGCGATCGTTTGGCCATTATTCACGAGGGAAAGAAAATCTTAGATGGTAAAATTTATGATGTTCGGAGAGACTTCTTCGACAACGAATACGATGTGGCACTTTCTGAAAACATAATATTCCCAGATCATTACCAAATCTCTTCAAGGCAAGAGGACCATGGGAAATGGACCACAAGAATCAAATTAAGCCAAGAACAATCGTTTAAAGAACTCATTGACTTCAGCCATAGCACGGGTAAATTATTGGGTATTGGGGAATACCTACCTACTATGCACGAAGTATTTGTAAGCCAAGTATCACCCTCAAAACCTAGTAAATCATGAAAAACATCTGGGTTGTTTTAAAAAAGGAATATCTCACACGAATAAAGAACAAAACCTTTATCGTCATGACCTTTTTAGCCCCCATACTTGTGGCCTTGTTTTATGCAGGAGCCATCTATTTTGCTATAAATGGAGGGGACGATAATGCACAAAAAGATATTTACTTCGAGGCCGAATATTGGGAGGCCAATCCTTCAGAATTAGATTTTGATAACTTCAAATTCCACCAAGCTACCAATGCGACGGAGGCCATACTAAAAAACATAGATGAAAATCCAAATATTGCGTGGCTTCATATTGAGGACCAGGATATTCGCTTTTTAGACAGCGCCGAATTGGTAACGGGTAGCGGTTTTTCTGTTAAACACGTTTCCCAAATTGATGGTTACATCAAAAACAAAATACACGAGACCCTACTTCAAAAGAACGGTATATCTGAAACTACCCTAGAAAGCACACAAGTTCAGGGTAAAATCACCACGTTTGAACTAGATGACAAAGGAGACGTAACAGGCAACAACACAGGGTTGAAAAGCATTATTGGCTTTATCCTAGCCTTTGTGATCTACATGTTTATATTTATTTACGGGTCTATGGTGATGCGTTCAGCGATGGAAGAAAAAACCAACCGTATAGTAGAGGTCATCGTGAGTTCTGTAAAACCTTTTCAATTGATGATGGGTAAAATTCTTGGTGTTGCCCTTGTTGGCCTATCCCAATTCATTGCTTGGGTATTACTCACAACTGGATTTTTAACGGTAATTGGTCAACTTCTAAAACAACCCCAAAACTTGAATGAGGCCACAATGACCAAAGGAAAAGAAGCTATTGAAATATTACAAGGCTTACATGCTCTGCCCATTGGAGAAATATTGACCATATTCGTTTCTTTTTTCTTGGGAGGATACTTACTCTACAGTAGCATTTTTGCGGCCATAGGTTCGGCTGTGAATCAAGAAACCGACGTTCAGCAATTCATATTACCTGTTAGTCTTCCCTTGGTATTTGGCTTTATCATTGCGCAGTCTGTGGTGTTTCAGGCACCTAATGGTCACTTAGCGCAAGTTTTCTCC
>JAYYCN010000095.1:0-7536 GCA_036161795.1 Bacteroidota bacterium | reverse complement strand
GCGCCACCTTCAACCAATACTGAATTGATTTGTCTAGAGTACAGATAATCCGGTAAATCGTACAGATTTTCAATTTGCACATAGTGGTATCCTTCTGTTTCTTTTTCGATTTGCTGATTTATAATCCAGGTTTCAGCCGTTTTTGAAATCAAGTTTGGAGGATAATGTCCTTTGTTTTCAGGGTCCCATATTAATCGCAATGGATCAGGGCCACCATGAAAACGATCGTTCAAAAGTGGAGAATCTACCTGCCATGTACCTACCCCAACCAGAATACTCATGTGTTTTTTTCTCAATGCATGAACATAGGGTTGAGTATCATTACCGCTGATCCATTTTTTAGATTTCGGTTCGGGAGCGAACCATCCGTCCTTTGTCTCGGCCCATTTAGCCACGAAATATGGTTTTTTTTCACGTTGGAATGTCAAAAATGCAGGATTTAACCCTTCTGCAAGGTCCTCTCCTATACCCACCGTCACCTGAATACCCGCATTTCTTAATTTGGCAATTCCTCTACCCGCCACATTGGGGTTAGGGTCTTTCATGGCAATAACAACCTTTTTTATTCCTGATTGAACAATTAAATCGGCACAAGGTGGAGTTTTACCATGGTGACTGCACGGTTCGAGCGTCACATATAAAATACACGAGGGTAATCGAGGATCATCCATTACAGGTAAAATCGCATTAGGCTCGGCGTGTGGTCCACCAAAAAAAGCATGATACCCTTCTGAGATGATATGGTTTTCATGAACAATAACACAACCCACCAACGGGTTTGGATCAACGTTACCCTCCCCTTTTTTCGCTATTTGGATGCAATAAGCTATGTAATCGATATCCTTCAAAAGTTCGTACAAAAATATGCCTAATTTTGTCTTCCATAATGAAACCCCAAAAGAGAGGTATTTCCCCTACTATTCGATTGTCTAAACTTTTTCGTGCCTTTTTTAGCAGTCAACAGTCCTCTGGGATATTGTTGGTGGCTGTAACGACAGCTTCCTTATTCATTTCAAACAGCATTTGGGGAGAAGATTATCGATCATTTTGGAATTTTCACTTTGGCACTGAAGCCTATCATTTACATCTTGAGCACTCCATAACAGAGTGGATAAACGATGCCTTAATGGCTGTGTTTTTCCTTTTGGTAGGAATTGAGATAAAACGAGAGCTCATTGAAGGTGAATTAAGCGATCGCAAACGAGCGATGCTTCCCATTTTCGGAGCACTTGGAGGAATGGCTATTCCAGCTCTACTTTTTATGGCTTTTAATATCAACTCCCCCGATACATTTTCTGGGATTGGGATACCTACAGCAACCGACATTGCCTTTGCCATTGCCATACTTGGAGTCCTTGGGAACCGTGTTCCTCCATCATTAAAAGTATTTTTAACGGCTTTAGCCATCATTGATGACCTTGGGGCTATCCTCATCATCGCCATATTCTACGGACAAGGAATCCACTGGGCCTGGCTTGGTGTTTCTGCTGCCTTGGTGGCCATCATGTATATTGTAGATAAATTAGATTGGGACTACGCCTGGTTATATATCACATTAGGAATTGCGTTGTGGTTTACTTTATTACATTCAGGTATTCATGCAACTCTATCGGGTGTAATACTTGCCTTCATGCTTCCACGTCAATCGCATAAAGAAAAGAAAATGGCCAATACCTTAGAGCACAACCTGCACTCCATTGTATCGTTTGGAATTTTACCATTATTCGCAGCTGCAAATACGGCTATTTTCATCGACGTGAGTATAATGAACGAAATTATCAATCCTCTATCATTGGGTATTTTCTTTGGACTTGTATTTGGAAAACCATTGGGGATCGTTGGATTCAGCTATCTCGCCGATAAGCTAAAAATTGCCGAGATCTCCAAAAATATCACAATGAAAAAACTAATTGCTGCTGGTTTACTTGGTGGTATTGGATTTACCATGTCCATCTTCGTTTCTAACCTTGCCTTTGACAACAAAGCGCTCATCGACATGGCTAAACTCAGTGTCATTATTGCGAGTGTTACTGCTGCAACTGCAGGATATTGGCTCTTTAGACAAAGCTAATTGCTCTAAGTTCAAGAGCCTATTTCAAAACCCCATTTGATTCTTTTTGTCCTTTAGAGTGTTTATCCAAAACATAATTTTTATCATGCTAGTCCACGCAATTGAACACTTAGTTCATTTAACAGAAAAGCCAAGAAACAATCGCTATTTTTGATATATGAATGCCCCCAATAAAAGAAAAGACTCCCACCTAATTATAGGAGTATTACTCGTGGGAATAGGCTTGATTTGGTTATTGAATACCATGGGTATTGAATTACCAGCTCAACTATTCTCAATTCCTACATTTACCGTTTTTATTGGACTGATCACACTGGTAAAGTCAAAATTTAAAAGTGAATTGGGATGGGTGATTTTTTCATTTGGAATGGTATGGACTTTCGAAGATATGCTGCCCCACCGGCAAATATTACAGCTAGGAACGGCAAGTATTTTGCTATTGTTGGGAGGGCATTATTTGCTGAAGTATTTTACCTCTGATAACGAGAAGCAATCCGATTCAAATAAATAGTTTGGCATTATAATTGTAATAAATCATTTTGTTATGAAAATTACAGCGAAAATTTTAATCCTTGGCTTGTTATTTTGTTCATCCAGTCTAATGGCCCAACTAGTCGTAAGTCAAGAAGACTTTGCAAGTAACCCTAGCCAGTATAACGGAAGACAGATTGTAATAAGAAATGTTTACATAACAAAAAACGCTAGCACTGTTAAACTAAATGGTCCCAGAACAATATCGGGTAATGCCCCAACAGCATCTGTTACTACATCTACCAGTATAGCACTTATACCAACAGGGAGCACCCCTCAAAGTGTGACCGTGAGTCCATCTGGTGGCCCTGGTAATACCAATACCGTACCCGCTCCTGCAACAATTACTCCAACAAGATCGAAGACATGTATTCCTCCTAGAAATTGGGAAAAAATAAATGTCGATCTACCCAACTATGAAGGTTGTTTTATGATATACAGCAGAATGGCAAAAAGCATCATCGCCAACCGCAAGGTTAAAGCAGATATTACATTTTTAGTAGATACCAATCTGATGCACAGAATTACCAGAATAAAGTAAATGAAATGAAAAAAAATCGTTTTCTGTTAACCGGTCTTTTGTGCGCAATGTTTGTGGCACAGAATATTATTGTTGAAAAACTTGATTTTAGCAGAAGACCACAACTTTATCATGGGAAAGTTATCACTGTGAAAAATGTAGTTTTCAATAAAAATGCTGACAACGCAAGAAGTTTAAATTACCAAACTCAAAAAATACCAGAAGTATCCGCACACAAAGGTATCGGTAGGCCAACTAGGCTTATGAAGAATCATTCTCATGCTAAACCACATAATCAAAAATCTGAATTAGATAAAGGAGGAATGAAAGACCTGAAAGAAGTTGAAATTCCAGAATTTATTTACCGTAAGGGTCAGGGAAAGGTTTTTGTTTATCCCTACTTCGAAAACCTTTCGATGCCGATGATCTTTTCAGTTGATAGTCGATTAAGCGAACGTCTTCCAAAAGGGGAATTCGCTGCCGATATTACATTTAAAGTAAATGTAAAA
This sequence comes from Bacteroidota bacterium, assembly GCA_036161795.1. Classification (GTDB taxonomy): domain Bacteria; phylum Bacteroidota; class Bacteroidia; order NS11-12g; family UBA955; genus VMCP01. The sequence continues at coordinate 3,905 of JAYYCN010000095.1, read as the reverse complement.
GGCATATCCGAAATCTCACGACTCAGAATCATTGGAAAATAAGATTCACGCAGTCTAAAACGGTGTTTTCCTTTGGAAACGAATTACTGTTCTTCGATTTCTTCTGTGTTCTGCATCACTGCAATCCACACCATTCTTACAATGATTCAAAAGGTAGGACTCACCTAAACCTTTTGATCTGATTTGGTCGATCTTAACACCATAGGAAACTAAAATATCTTTTAACAAATCTGCTCTCTTTTGTGATAAGTCTATATTGAAGGCCTTCGAACCTCTTGAATCAGTATAGGATCGAATATCAATCAACCAATCAGGTCTTCTTTTCAAGATCTCTATAATGATTTTCAATTCAATCTCATGGCGAGCCTCACATACTATCCCATTTTCAGGATATAGCAAATTGTGCAATCGAAAATCTTGGTAGCTTGCTGTATCAGAAACCTCACGTGCCAAAACTAATCTAATTGAATCAGGCAATAAAAGGAAATTTATACCTGGTTCAAGATCTTCATTCAGTACAATTTTATGCCGCGGCTTCGTCTGTTCCAGAAGTACATTATTTGAAATATCAAATGCACCGTCAGAATTCAGACTATTCTCATCGTACTGATTATAGTCAGTGGAGTCCTTTTCAGTTGTCGGTGATAGATTTAATGCCTGATTGATAAGATTAATGGATAATTTCACTCTTTTGATTTCACTCTTACCATGGTAATCATCCATACTCCAATATAAGTATCCGTCTTCATATCTAATTCCGTACTCATTATTTGCGCTATTTACAACCTTACCTGCATTAACCAGCTTGTATGATTCTAAATCGTAGAAATAGATATCGCTACCTCCAAAGCCAACATGACCTTCTGATGCAAAAGCAATCAGATTATCGTTAAGAAAAACTGGATCAAACTCCGGTAATAGTGTATTTGCTGTCTCTCCTAAATTTATGGAATTGGTAATCTTTGCCATCCCTTCCTGATCCTTTTCTATGTTGCAAACATATACATCCGATTTACCCAAACCTCCTAGTGCATCTGAACAATACAAGCCTTTATTCTCAGAATTATTCATTACCAAACTAGACATGTTATATTGCCACTTAAACTTATTCATTGACTCCAAGACATATTTGCCCTGGTCTGGGCTTTTATAATAACGAAAAATATCTAGCAAAAACTCATCACTATCGTTCACCAAACGATGATTTGTTGTGACATAAAACGTTCCCGCAGAGTCAATATAACTTAGTTCAAAGTTTCGATTCAAATATTGATTGTCCAATATTTTACCTTCCACTTTAATTGAATCATACCAATTATTCGCCTTCATTACTTTGGAATAAGGATTACCAGTCGCTAAATCTAAAGATGATAATAATCCTGCTTTTATAAATTTACGTTCATGATACCACCACTGATTATCTAGGCGTGATTTAATTGCTAAAAAGTGTGCTTTATTATTACGGAATTCAATATTCTCAACACCCTTTACTTCGGTGTTTAAGAGTTTTGATTTTTCCAGGAATGCAACTCTTGGTTCATTTAATATAGGCTCGCCTGCAAAGGATGTTGTTTTTAAAACTTCTGTTAGGCTATCTGATAGCCTGTACTTTTTCATCCTTCGTAGCAAAAGAGTGATATTCAAATAATCATTTGACGTAACTTTATATGGGTACTTATTTTCGAGTAGTCGAAATAATTTGTAAGCTGTATCGTTCTGACCCATTTCCATAAATGCCACTCCCAAAGACCGTAATTCGTTCGAGGATTTAACCTTTTCAAGGCTTTTATAAACCTTGATAGCCTCGTAATACTGCATTTTATCAACCATTTTAGTTGCCGTTAGATCTACTTGTCCTCTTTTTGAGATAGATTTAGGAAGTTCAACAGCACCTAAGTGAAACAAAATCCATAAAAATAAATATTCTGGTCTCAGCATGTTTAAAAATGTCTAGGGACAACTTTGGTCTTTTGCTTATTGAAGTTCAATTTATACCTTAAACCGAACTCTGTAGAATTAAATGGTGTTTGATCGTCGTATACTCGACCCAACTCGTAACAATAAATTACTTCAAAATAATCATTGATTTTTACATTTCCTAAGAAGGCATGGGAACCCGTACTGCGGTAACCATAGCCTAGATTAAGCAAATCGCCATACAAGAAATATAAATTAATATCAAACACTACTGGAAGCCCATCATACATTCTTCCTTGAACGGTAGATTTTATTTGAAAATTATCTCCTATTTCTTGAACATATCCAGCAGTCATTAAATAATAACTCCGAGCATTGTAACCCAAATTGACATTTTCAACAATTCGGTCAGATACAACGGCAAATTGCGGCATAGAAAAACCAAAAAAATATTCCTTGCCATAAAGCATAACTCCCCCACCTACTTGAGGGCTTGTAAAGCTATAATCATTTCCCTGTTGAGCGAGGTCTCCAGACTGAGAAGCAATCAACTGTGAAATCCGCATGTTGAAAGTGAATGCACCCGTTCTGAGACCTGTAGATAAGAAAACATTTTTACCCAACTGTGTATGATAAGCCAAATCAACGGTGTAACTACCCATTGACAACGGGGATGCATATTTAAATTGTCCAACACTTAAATTTTGAAAACCCGCGCCCAAAGCAAATTCTCTATTCAATGGCGCTTGAAAAGCTAAACCTGTATATGTCGGGCTACCTGGGAAGTTCGACCATTGAACTCTCGAAATTGCGTCTAAACGTAGCTCTCTATTTATTCCATTGTAAGCTGGATTTTGTATACTAGATACCAAATCATAATTAGCGATTAGCCCCGCTTGTTGTGCACTTAAATCAAGGCAACATCCTCCCAATAGCATGTACAAAATATAACTAAAAACTCTCTTTGGCATGATTTTATGGTTTAATGAAAATGTTACCTTTTTTACTGGGCTTGATATATCTAGGCATATCGTTGCGGTTATGTTCTAAAACAAAGAAATACACACCTTCAGATAATTTCACTCCTCTTTTAAATCCTGACCCTTCGGTATTCGTACCTCTCCAATTATTCTTATACGGTCCGTTACTTCGATATACCACTTGTCCCCATTGATTGAATACGTTAATAGATGCATCTGGATAATTTTTCAAGCCTTTTATAAATAGGACATCATTAATACCATCATCATTCGGAGTAAATATTTCGGGGACAAACGTATGAGGGTCTATGAAATCCATTAATCCATTCCCTTCTTTATCGATGATTCCTTCTTCACTGTCTGGCATTTCATCGTCATCACTATCTAGATCAAGAAAATTCATGATACCATCTTGATCAAAATCACCATCTAATTCCACATAATCATCTATATGATCACCATCACTATCCAAGTCTAAAAAATTCGGGATACCATCATTATCCATGTCTAGAGCTGTTTCTGTTATATCAAAAATGGAATCTGCATCTGCATCCTCATCTATATTATTTGGAAAAAAATCAAAGTCCTCATCATCGGCCCCCTCAATGGCATCTGGAATGCTATCATTATCACTGTCTAAATCCACATAATCCGGAATGCCATCGTAGTCAAAATCATAAGGTGAGTAATCCCAATAATCACCAAATACGCCATTCCAATAATCCACTGGATCAACAATACCATCACCATCGATATCACCACCATCATGTCTATCATCAAAATTTCTATCTTTGAACGGCACAAAACTCTCAAACATATCCGAAATTCCATCTCCATCTGAATCTAAATCATATGGATTCATTACTCCATCACCATCTGTATCTGGTGGAGTTAAAAGCACTCCTGAATACAGCATACCACGACCAGATGTGTCATTTCCTCCCGCTTCCCAGACTTCCGTTATCCCGTCCTGATCTGAATCCAACTCACGGGAGGTCGGTCGAGCAT
>JAYYCN010000094.1:0-2653 GCA_036161795.1 Bacteroidota bacterium | reverse complement strand
AAGGAATTGGTTGATTGGACTCAAAAGTATTTCGGTGGTATACCTTCTGTTAAGAAAGTCCGTAAAAAGAGACTTCCACCTGTTCGCTTAACAGAAAATAAAGTTAAAAACTACCCAGACGCGAATGCATATGTACCGCTCACATATATAACATACCCGAGTGTTCCGGTTGCACATAAAGATGAAGCCGCTTTAGATATGCTTGCCTATCTACTTGGAAATACACAAAGTTCGATTCTTTACAAAAATTTCATTGATAAGGAGCTCGCCCTACAAGTACAAGCAAGTAACAATCCCATGAGTATCATTAATCACGAGCTCGCGGGTGAATTCAGTTTTACCTTAGTGGGATATCCATGGTCTGATATGTTTAAGTTAAAAGATCAATTAATGGCTATCCTGAATGATTTTGAGAATAACAACTTTACCGATGAAGATCTAAAACGAGCAAAGCAAAACATCCTATCGTCATTGTCCAATGGATTTGAAGTTGCCAGCAACAAGGCGAATAACATCAGCAACTTTTGGTATTTAGATTTGAAATCCACTGATGGCACCATGTATACCATGGAAGATTTAGCAAAAACCATTGGTTCTGTTAGTCGCGAGGATATCATGCGCGTGTATCGTAGATATATAAAGGGTAAATACTCTTCGACGATTAATATTCAACCCAACAAACCAGCAAAGGGGGAAAAAGCAGAAAAATACCAGAGTTACAATCCAAATGCTTCATTCCAAGGTAGTGCGGCGCTCGCTTTAGAATATCAAGGATTGAGAAAAAGGGTTGTAAACGATAATTTTGATCGTAGTATCAGACCAGAACCCAAAGAAGTTAAGCCCGTAACCATTCCTGATGTTTATAACCTCACTTTGAGCAACGGCATCAAGTTGATGGGAACGGAATACACTGAAACGCCTCGTGTGTTGGCCCTCTTAAGGTTGGAAGGAGGAAGATTATTCGAAGATGGTAAGAAAATTCCGTGGGGAACGGCAGAACTCATGACATCGTCTTTGGAAATAGGAACAGCGAACAAAACGCCTGAACAGCTGGAAAACGAAATGGAGAAGCTCGGTGCTCGTATATCATTCTCTGCTTCAAACACAGGACTTTCTGTTTATATCGGTTGTGAGAAACAACACTTGGATGCTACGTTGGCATTGGCCAATGAAATGTTAACTCAACCAAGATGGGATGAGGAAGAATTCAAAAAAATTAGAAAACGTGTGGTTCAAGGTGCTCAATCTGCATTGAATAATCGCGGATCTGGAATGAGAAATGCGTGGCGAAGATTGATGTACGAAGAATCTCCACTCGGTGTTTATGTTGGTGCTGAGGATTATGATAAAATCAGTATCAATGATTGCAAGAATTATTTTGAATCCTATTTCAAAGCAAATAATGCTAATCTCATATTTGTTGGAGACTTAACTCAGGAGGAAGTAAAACAAAAATTTGCATTCCTTGGGAATCTCCCAAAAAGCAGTGATTGGAACGCTCCTATGCCTGAGTTAGCTGAAGAATTCAAAACATCACAGATTTTTGGTGTACAATATACCGATGCCGAACAAAGTGATATCATGCTTAGTTTTCGTTCCTTACCTTACGACTACAATGGTGACTTCTTTAAAAACACAGTAATGAATTTTGTTTTGGGTGGTAACTTCAACAGTCGATTAAACCTAAAAATAAGAGAGGATAAGGGATGGACGTACGGTATTAGGGGAGGATTTAGCCCTTCATATAAGAAGATGCCGGGTTTCTACACGGTAAGCGCTGGGGTGAAAGCAGAAGCTACCGATAGTGCTATTAATGAGGTTCTTTGGTTGATGGATGACTTTAGAAAAAATGGTATCACAGATGAAGAATTTGAATTCACTAAAAATGCGCTACTTGCCAGCCAAGCATTAGACTTTGAGAGCTTATCTAAAAAAGCAGGATTCATGGCTCAGATGGCTTATCGTAATTTACCTATGAATTACACAGAGCAGCAACTTAAAATATTGAAGAATCTTACTAAAGAAGACTTAAATGCACTAGCGAAAAAATATTTAACACTTGAAAATATGGTGATAGTTGTAGCGGGTGACATGGTGTTATTAGAAGATAGATTAGAAGACTTGGGCCTGGGCAAACTTCAAATCTTAGAAAAGAACGGATCGGGCAAGGTAAAGAGATACAAAAAAGGGAAAACATCCCACATAAAAAATTGGAAATAAGTTTAAAAGGCGGTTTCAAAACCGCCTTTTTTTATGCCTGATTTTGATGTTGATTATTGTCTAAAAAATGTGGGGAATAATGACCATTCAACCTGGCGAGATACGTCAGGTGAGAGTATATTGCAATACTTAGTAAAATAAAGTATGGAAGAGAATAATGAACGTCCAGAAGAATTAAACGAGAGAATCATTCCGATTAATATTGAGGATGAAATGAAGACCGCTTACATCGATTACTCGATGTCCGTGATTGTGTCTCGTGCATTACCCGACGTTAGGGATGGACTTAAGCCCGTGCATCGCAGGGTTTTATTCGGAATGGTTGAGTTAGGGCTAGCTTCTAATAGGCCATATAAAAAGTCAGCTCGTATTGTTGGTGAGGTTTTAGGTAAATATCATCCACACGGAGATTCATCAGTTTACGACACCATGG
>JAYYCN010000093.1:0-3542 GCA_036161795.1 Bacteroidota bacterium | reverse complement strand
TTTAAGTGGTAGCCCTTGTTCTGTCAACGATGTAAATCCACCACAAATAGACGTAGATTCCTTAATTGAACAAGCACCTACACTAGGTGTTTGTTACGGGGCCCAATTTATGGTAAAAGCAAGCGGTGGTATGGTAAGCAAAAGTGAGCATCGTGAATACGGACGGGCAAAAATGATTCAAACGGGTGTGCAAAATGCACTCTTGGATGGCTTAAGCCATGAAAGCCAAGTTTGGATGAGTCATGGTGATACCATCGGTGAATTGCCAACAGATTTTGAGGTTATTGCAAAGTCCGAAAATATACCTGTAGCTGGATACGAAAGAAAAAATTGTACGAATCCCGTTTTTGGAATTCAATTCCACCCAGAAGTGTACCATTCAACAGAAGGTTTAGAGCTTCTGAGAAACTTCGCATTCGATATTTGTGGTTGCGAAGGAAGCTGGACCCCAGGACATTTTATTGAAGAAAACGTCGCGGATATTCAAAAACAAGTTGGACCTACTGATCGAGTGATTCTTGGTTTATCAGGAGGAGTTGATAGTTCCGTAGCTGCAGCCTTGCTCAATCAAGCCATAGGTGATAGACTAACCTGTATATTTATAGATAATGGACTGCTTCGAAAAAACGAGTTCAGTGATGTACAAGATAGTTACAAATCAATGAATCTTAATCTAAAGTCTATTGATGCCTCTGAGGAATTCTACAGAGAACTCGAAGGGTTATCTGATCCAGAGGACAAAAGAAAAACCATAGGACGTGTATTCGTCGAGGTATTCCAAAGGGAAGCAGAAAAAATACAAGATGCCAAGTGGCTAGCACAAGGAACCATCTATCCCGACGTTATTGAGAGTGTAAGTGTGAATGGACCCTCTGCAACCATCAAAAGTCATCACAATGTAGGTGGACTACCAGAAAAAATGAATCTAAATGTTATTGAACCTCTCCGTTCCTTGTTTAAGGATGAAGTCCGTCGAGTAGGAACCGCTATTGGCCTACCACAGCATTTGTTAGGCAGACATCCTTTTCCTGGTCCTGGTCTTGGAATCAGAATTTTAGGCGAAGTGAATCGGAATCGTGTAGAATTACTTCAAGAAGCAGATTACATTTATATTAAAAAACTAAGAGATGCGGGTTGGTACGATAAAATCTGGCAAGCTGGAACCATTTTACTCCCCGTTAATAGCGTCGGTGTTATGGGTGATGAAAGAACCTATGAACAAGTGGTTGCATTACGAGCCGTTAGTAGCACAGATGGAATGACCGCAGATTGGGTTCATTTACCCTATGAATTACTCGCGGACATTTCAAATGCGATAATTAATCGAGTAAAAGGAATAAACAGAGTAGTATACGATATCAGTTCAAAACCACCTGCAACCATAGAATGGGAATAATATGACCAAAATTATGAAGCCAATCAATCTACTTTGTATCGTTTGTTTATCCTTGTTAAGCAAACAGGTTCATGCAGCAGATACCGCTGTATTAAGGATTGGTTTCTTATTGCCCATTTACAACGATACCAATTCCAACCAAAGTCAAAAAGCAATCGGACAGGCTGCATTGGATTACTACAGCGGAGTAAAAATTGCTTTAAGTAGGTTACAAAAGTTCGGTTTGCATGTTAGAGTATTTACATGGGATTTAAACCTAAAAAATGACTCAACATTAATTGATATTACCAAGAGCAAGGCGTTTCAATCCTTAGATGTCCTCGTGGGTCCAATAGATCAAAAAACTACTAATACGATAGCATCACATCTTCAAAACATGGATTTCCTTTGGATTTCACCATTAAAACAATTGAATTTACCTAACACAGTAAATTCTCTTAATTTTTTCGCGGATGATATGTATAGGATTCGTGGTTTGATAGGAGATTTACGTATTAAATATCCCAATCACGATTGGTATTTAGTAACTCCAAAAGAACAAAACGAAAGAGTCGCCGTTTGGATAAATGAACTTAAAAAAGCTGGGGTCAGTTATAAGAAAGTCATCTACAGTAACAATAAAATCTCCCCAAAACCACCACGAAAAGAAGAAGTTTTATTGATTAACGCAGGAACTAATAACTTTTCAAAGCTATCTCAATACAAAGCGATTGCAAGAAAATATGATAGCTATATCGTTGGAGATTTAGAATGGTATCGAAACGTGATATCCATTGATGAAGTAGATGAAAAACGCATTATTTATCCTCAGATTAATATGATTTATGGGCTTGATAGTATGACAGAATCGTTTACAAAAGAATTTGTATACTCATCTCTTACAGAGCCTAGCAAATTTGCATTCATCGGATATGACCAAATAAATTACATTGGACTAAACTTCTTAACATTAGGCCATGATTTTTATCACCATTTCCCGAAAGGAGAACACACCGGACTTATCAATAACATCCAAATCACAAAGGCAGCTGATAACCAATGGGTCAATACGGGTATGAGGTTGAATCAATTGGAATTTATTGAAGTACGTGAAATAGAAACCGAGGAGGAATCCAAACAGGATAAAAATTAACACTCTCTTGAAAAGGCATCCAAGACATTATTCTATCTGTTATGAGATTATTCAAAACTACAAGAGTGACATCCCCTTCCCGCTTTACTTGCAAAATATATCAAGAATCAATAAATCTTGGGGGAGTAAAGATAGACAGTCCTACCGCGAACTATCCTATTTATACCTAAAAAATATCGAATTCTTCCAAGGGCTTACTAATGAAGCGAAGTTTGTAAAGACTTGGCAACAGTTGGAAGAAGGTACATTAGCGTATTCTGAGGCCTACTCACGATTTGAATCCCATATTAGTGAAACCATTAACATCCAACAGCTCAATGCTTGGTATCATAAAAGAGGTCCAGTATTTGTACATGCATTGGACATAGATAAACTCAAAAATACTCTCCTTTGGAATGAAGCAGAGCCTACCGATTATAAAAATGTAAAGTGTTTTCCTGCTAATAGTCCTATTCAATCCTGGGTAGATAATGGATGGGCTTATATCCAAGATATTTCGAGCTTTAAAGTCATATCTGAAAACATAGAGTCTTTTGTGGATAAACGTGTATGGGACACGTGTTCTGGTGCTGGAGGCAAGGCATTGAGTATTTCAAGAATTGCGCAACCAAAGGAAGTGATATGTACAGATATCCGACAAAACATCTTAGAAAACCTTAAAAGGAGGTTCGAAAACTCACCCTATGATACACCCATACATTTTACTTTCGATATAGAGAAAGATTCTTTGAGTGATGGTCTAAAAAAGTCAGATGTCATTTTTGCTGACGTACCTTGTTCAGGCAGTGGCACTTGGCGTAGATCACCAGAACAATTAAATGCATTTTCTACGGGTTTACTTAATGATTACACATCAAGACAGGCGAAAATACTCAATCGTCTACTAGGGATTAAATTAACTAATACATGTATTTATTGTACTTGCTCTATTTTCAAAGAGGAAAATGAAAATCTCGTAAGAAATGCTCTTAGTGAAAATGATGAGTATGTTTTAGAGAAAGAGTCCTACGTAGG
>JAYYCN010000092.1:0-6227 GCA_036161795.1 Bacteroidota bacterium | reverse complement strand
TGATCTAAGCGGTAGAGCAAATTGGTCTAAGCCTTTATTTGAAGGAAAAATAAATTTCAACACGGGTGCGAATTTTAGTTACCGAGAAACACCTTCTTTAATTAAGATTGGTGATGGTCCTGAACAGCGAAATACCTCTAAAAATCCAAGCCTCGGATTTGATGTGGGAATAGGGTCAAATATCAGCGAACGTTTGGATTTTTTTGTTAATAGTACAACGAGTTATAACCAAGTGAATAATACCCTGCAAGCGACATTGGATCAAACCTATTTTATCCAAAATACAGGGTTTCAATTAAACTGGATGCCAAAAGGGAAATGGGTAATCAATACGAATATTAACCACCAACAATTCTCTGGTTTGGGAGATGAGTTTAACCAATCTTTTTTCTTGTGGAATGCCAGTTTGGGAAGGAAATTTGGCAAGAAAAATGCGTGGGATTTTCGACTCACTTGCTACGATCTTTTAAATCAAAATCGGAGCATCAACAGAACCGTTAATGAGACCTACTTTGAGGATGTTCAAACCCATGTGCTTACCAGATATGTAATGGCACAACTCACGTATACCTTGCGCGCCTTCGATGTTAAGCGCAGCCCCGAAGAAGAAGGGCGTTATCGAATGATGAAAATGTACCACAATAGACGTCGTCGGTAGGAATTGGTGTTGTATTTTTGAAAAAAGCGAATTCTTGAGTTAATATTGTCTAAGATAAATACAACGATTTAATGAGACTTCGCCTTTCTCTTATTTTATGGTTTTTCACTTCTGCATTATTGAAGGCTCAAAATGATGATGCTTATTCAAACGGAATGAGTGGTGCTTACGGTTACAGTAATTATTACCAACAGGGATGGCATTTTTATGGGAATTCTTCAATAAATACAAGTCAAAGTAGCTTTTCAAACTGGCAAGGAGGTGGTTTAAACTCTATTTCTTTATCCACGGCGATAAGTTTGAATCTGGTTTATCAAGGCCAAAAAACCAAATGGGAAAATAGCCTGGATGCGGGTTATGGTATCATGCTCCAAGGGAATGAGAATAAGTGGTTCAAAAATGATGATCGCTTGGCTTTTAACACCAAATTAGGTGTCAGAGCAAATGAAAAATGGTATTATACGACTTCTTTAGAATTCTATTCTCAATTTCAGCCAGGTTTTTGGGGTATTGATGATACAATTCCTATTTCTAATTTTATGGCGCCGGGCTATGTGACGGTTGCATTGGGTTTTGATTATAATCCTAGTTCAAAATTGAGCCTAGTAATAGGGCCACTAGCAAGTAAAAATACGATCGTTTTAAATCAAGACCTAGCGAATCAAGGCGCTTACGGGGTAGAACCCGGTGAATACGATTATTTAACAGGTAAATACTTGACTTTAGGAAAAAAAGTGCGTTCAGAAACGGGTGCCTCTATTCGGTTGGAGTATAACGAGTATCGTATTCTAAAAAATATTGGTGTGCAATCTAGATTGGCTTTATTCGCTAATTATCTTGAGAATTTTGGAAATATCGATGTCAACTTTGAAACAACCTTCAATATGAAGGTCAATGAGAATATATCCACAGTTTTGTTGCTTCATTTTATATATGATGACGACATCCAAATTGCCTTAGATGAAATGGGAACAAGAACAGGTCCCCGTTTACAGTTTAAAGAAGTTTTGGGCGTAGGTTTAAATATTAATATTGGTGAGACCGGTTATTAATATTCAGGGAATGGGTTAGGTTGGGCTTCTCCTTGCAATTGATAAGGGAAAATGATTAAACTAAACTCGTGGGTTAAAGGTAGGGCAGAATTCTTGACACTGAAATTCCAGTCGTTTGAATATCCGACATAATAAATACCATATCGTGCGCCGAAATAATAATTAAAGGAGAACGCTTGTTGGTTTAGAGTTTCAGTATTTTGTATACCAGCTCCCATGCGGAAATTGTCCTTTCTACCGTTTAACATCATACTTCTTGAATGCGTTTCTCCTTGAATTTGATACATAACAGAGGGAATGAAATCAAATCCATTTGTTGAGTTAGATATTTTCCATCCTGCCTGAATAAAGAAATTCATAGGTAAGGATTGTATTCCTTCATTAAAAAATGAAATATCCGGTTGGTTTATATTCATTGCTGAGACTCCCAAAAAGATCTTATCACTGTAATAAAGGACACCTGTTGAGGCATGAAATACATTCTTTGTTAATTGTGTTAGGGCCTCTTCTGTGGGCTTGACGAAGCCGGTATTTGCCGCATTTATTTGATCTTCCCATAGAAATTGATCACTTCCAAAAGTGAAGGAAGAATATTGCAATGATAATCCAAGCCTCAAATGATGCTGAGCTTTTAATTTTAAATCATACGCATAACCTGCATTCATAGAAAAATGAGAATATTTGGATCTATTTTCTGAACCAGAAAGATAGTCCGAGGCGATTGCACCAAATTGGTAAGAAGCACTGGTTTTATTAATTCTGCTGTCTATTGATAAGCTCTGTGTAAATAGGCGTTTCCCCAAAGCAAACCATTGAGCCTTGGTACCTGAGCTTATCCTTGCAGTTTGGGTATTGTTAATTTGACCTGTGCCAATGAGTGAAGGATTGGTTAAATGACGTTGACTGTAAAGTTGTCGAAACGTTGGATTTTGAGCTATTCCTGAATGAGAAATACCTAAAGTGATAATTAAAATTAAAACTCGAAATCGTCTCCATTTTGAAACTTGCACATTACAAACATACCAAAATTAAATAAGCTAAGTAGTACAGAAAATAAGATTACAAGTAATTTTAAGAAAACATAAATCATTGCTGTGTTTTTTTAAAAGTTATATTCTTTTTAACTTAGGTTGATTATTAATTAAATTTGTTGATATTCATGTCCGAAGGTCGCTTCATACAACGAAAAATGAAATACTTAGTGCCTAAAGTTTTGTTCATTCTATTGGGCCTTCTTGCTTGTGATAATGTGTGTGGCCAAGGTTCACAAAATTGGTGTAGTGGTATAACGTCAGATGTGAGTATTTCGGATACTGCTTATTGTTTAGGTACAGGATTAACTTTGACCAATTCGACTTCTGATACCCATGCACTCGCGGTTACCCACAGTTGGAATTTTAATGGAGAGAGTAGTAGTACCGATAGTTTGCCTGTATTTACTTTTACGACGCCAGGAATAAAGCAAATCTATTATTCAGCTACCAATAGTCATGGATGTCAGGTTTTTGACACCTTAGAAGTAAATATCGTAAAGTATTACCCGCATATTTCGGTTAACGATGTATCACAGTGTTTATCCACCAATGAATTTGACCTTTCAGATAGTTCCTACTCTTTCCCAACAGGGTACCAGTCGGCTTCAAGGAATTGGGTATTAACGGGTCATCAAAGCAGCACCGATTCAAGTTTCTCATATACATACTCGGTCGATTCCAATGAATATGCGGTGAAACTAACTACTGTAAATACCTTGGGTTGCATTGCAGATACCACCGTTTATGTAAATGTAAACCCCATGCCTAAAATGGCAGTAAACTACATTGATAGTGCATTGTGTTATTATGGTTCAGCTTCGGACACCTTTAAAGTAGTTGAAAATGCTACTGTAGAGATTACGAATAATAGCACAAGTACGATTTCTTCTTATGAGTGGCAATACGGTTCGGATATTTCAACCAATGATACCTTATTTATCAATCCTACAGGAGTTGGAACCAATACATTTTTATTCATCGCAGAAACATCAGATGGATGTAAAGATACGTTAGAAGGAAGCTTTAGTTATTATAAACAGCCAACCGCAGATTTTACGGTGAACGATACTGCTCAGTGTTTGGATGATCACGCATTTGATTTTACGAATGCCTCTACATCAAATTTGAGTAACGCCAGTTTAGCCTATGCATGGAGTTTTGGTGATGGAACTACTTCTACATCGGAGGATCCCACGAAAGTATATACAACTGCAGGAAGACGCGAGGTAGAATTAATTGTAACCAACAGCCAAGGTTGTATTGATACCGTCAATAAAACCATAACAACGGCACCCAACCCGGTGGTGAACTTCACTATTGACGATGATAAGCAGTGTGAGAATCAAAATGAATTCACGTTCACCAATACAAGTTCATTGAGTTTAGGAGGTACATTGACGTATGAATGGAATAGTCCCGATGGTCATACTGCCTCATCAACCAATTACACTCGGAAAATATACCTTGACGATAATACATACGGGGTAAAGTTAATCGCTACGTCTTCTTACGGATGTAAAGATTCTGCAACGAAGAATATTACATTGGATGCTAAGCCTGTTGCTTTAATTAGTAATACCAGTGCCGATTCTTGTTTGAACAGTGTATGGTATTTCAAAGTAGAAGATCAAAGCGCGGTAACAATGAAGTCGCAGTCATGGACCTTCCCAGACGCCAGCGCTTCCATCGATTCATTGGTTCAGTATTCATTCCAAAGTAATGGGAGTAAAACATTGAGTGTGATCATTGAAAATGACAATTCTTGTTTTGATACAACCGATTTTGATGTAAATGTGTATACCAATCCAGTAGCTGGTTTTGACTTTGATGACAGCACGCAGTGTTTTGACATCCATCGATTTAAATTGTCAAATACGACTACACACTCTGCCTCAACTATTTCTTACAGTTGGAATTTTGGTGATTCAAGTACCACCATTACGGCCAACCCAACGAAAGTATTCAATTACACAGGATACAAAAACATCACGCTTATCGCTACCGATAATTACGGTTGTGCAGATACCATCGAGCAAGAAGCGTTTGTTGTTCCCCATCCCATCTCTGATTTCAATATACTTGACAATCAACAATGCGAAAATCATAACTTATTTATTTTCAAAAATGGGAGCACGGTAGCTTCAAATGCGGGGACCCTTACTTCTTCTTGGGATTTTGGTGACGGTTCTAGCACTACCGGTGATTCTGTGAGTTATAACTATGCCACAACAACGGGTATTGTAACGGTTATTCATACGGCCACTTCCAGTTATGGATGTACGGATACCAGTCAAGGTATCGTACACATTCAATCGGGTCCATCCGCGGATTTCGTCATGGATACGGTGCTGTATTGTATTCGTGGTAACGTACATGGCTTCACGGATGCTTCTGGTAGTGGGGAAGGTACTAACGATACGTACGTTTGGACATGGGGAGATGGTAATCAGAGTAACTTGAGTACTACTGTAAGAACCACGCATACGTATGGATCGGCGGGAACGTACACGATTAAGTTGTGGGTAAGGGACGACAATGGATGTTACGATTCAACGAGTAAAACTACAACCATCCATCCAAATCCGACGTCACAATTTGCGATTGCAGATAGCCTTCAGTGTATCGATGCGAACGAATTTACCTTTACCAATCAAAGCAAGAGCAATACCACCGATGCAAGTTTGACGTATGCATGGAACTTTGACGATACCAGCAGTACGGATGCAAGTCCTACGATAACGTACAGTAATTATGGCAGCCGCGATATATCACTGGAAGTAAGCAATGTATTTGGTTGTAAGGACACCTTTGATAGCAAGCTTAGGGTGTACGCGCTTCCACAGGTGAGTTTTACGATCAATGACTCCACGCAGTGTGAGAACGATCAATCATTCAGCTTCACAGGTGGATCTAGTATCGCTGCAGGGGAAGGTACATTGAGCAGTGCATGGGATTTAGGAGATGGTACGACAACAACAACAACGGACGTGAGTCATGGTTATGCGAACCACGATACAGTGTTGGTGAAGTTGGTGATGAGCAGTTCGTTTGGCTGTAAGGATTCCTTGAGTAAGCGAGTAGAGGTATTAAAGAAGCCAGGTATTGATATCGCAAGAACATTTACAGACTCTTGTGTTGACTCGAAGGTATCGTTCAGAGCCATTGATAGAGAGGTATCGAGTCCATTTAGCTCGACGTGGAGTTTCAGTAATGGATTCACAAGCACGGATTCCTTGGTAGAGACGAAGTATGCGAGTGAAGGATCGAAGAATTTACGCTTGATTGTGGGTAATGAGCGAGGATGTTTAGATACCCTGGATTACAATTTTGACTTGTACGATAATCCGATAGCAGGTTTTTACGCGCAGGATTCAGCGATATGTTTACGTGGGAATGAGTTTGAGTTTGATGATACCACGATTTTGAACTACGGAACGGCAGATCGCTATGTATGGCATTTTGGAGATGGAGATAGCGATACGA
>JAYYCN010000091.1:0-2953 GCA_036161795.1 Bacteroidota bacterium | reverse complement strand
GGTTAGATCCCAGAAATAGGTGGGGTCTTGTGTTTTATTCCACAAAGAAGTGAACTCAGATACAGCAGCTGTGTCCTTTCCTTGTTCAAGCATTAATTTTGCCCTAATATCTCTTAGAAACGTATTTGAACTATTTTCATCTAAGCCTTTATTGGCATAAAAGAGGGCCGTTTTTGGATCACGCACCACGCCGGGAGTGTTTTTATAAAAATAATGATAAAAAGACAATGAATCTAATACCCAATTAGGAGCAGCCGTATCATTCGCCAACCAATTAGTTAGAGTGTAAATCATTGCATCGTGATCACCCGCCTCTTGGGCTAGTTCAAAGGTGTTTTGAAACGAGTGATTTTTCTCTTTTGGTGCGTTACAAGCGGCGAAATAGATAATGGCCGCAGGGATTATAATATTGATTATTCTCATTTTATTTCTGTTCGTGAATTCTTTTTAGGCCAAACTCATCCTTTAAAACATGATAAGCCATTTCAGCATAATAGGCCAAACCATCAATAATTGCTGACAAATTCGCTTGATTAAAACTACTACCTGAAACACGATAACTAATTACAGTTGCATTATCCTGTTCATTGTAAGAGAACTTGCCATAAAGTAGATTCAGATTAACCACCAATAACTCCTTCAGGAAATCCTCTTTCCTGATGGTTGGCGCAAAAACAAACGGAATGGTGATTTGAAAAACGGTAGGGTCTTGCTTAAAGGTAAAATAGTTCCAAGGTGTGGACTCTCTATCTTCCCACGCATCCATATAAACCGGCATCTCTTCCTTTAATAGAATCCACTGACCATTTTCATCGGCTTGAGCTTCTTCCGCAGACAAACCCATTTGACGGATAGCAGTTTCTACCTCCCCAATAAGCGTTTTCAATTCCATAAGGCAAAATTAAGCATTCAACGTGGAACGACTCTTCAAAAACCAAAATATCAAACCCATCAAAGCAGTTGATACACCCAATATACTTTCTGTGGGTTTCTCACCGATAAAAAATATACAAACACTAGCCGTGGTTACAATAAATAAAATAGGCGTTAGTGGGTAACCCCAGGCTCTGTATCCTTCGGGTTTTCCATGTGTAAATCGCAACTTGAGCATTCCTACTACGGTGATCAAAGTGAATAAAGATAAAGTAAAAGCGACATAATAAATGAGGGACTCAAAATCCATCGTCCATAACATGATTATGCTAATAATTGCTTGGGTAATGATTGCGTTATTGGGTATTCCTTTTTTTGACTCTTTGGAAATAACATTCAACTTCGGAATTGACACAAACATCCCTGCTATTACTCTCGGTCCTGTGAAAATCATTGAACTGATGGTGGAAACCAAAAGTAAACTAATGATCGCTCCCATAAAAAGACCTAAAACATCACCCCATAAATAGTTTGCCGCGATTAACCCAACTTCCTTTTTACCCACTAATGCTTCTACAGGCGTGGAAGTTAAGAAAACCGCGTTTAGTAGTGTATACAAAACCGTCACCAACAAGGTTCCAATGATAATTGAACGTGTGAGGTTTTTTTGTGGATCCTTAACACTCCCGGCAATATAAGCAGTGGCATTCCATCCGCTGTAAGCAAATGAAACCCAAATAAGACTAACTGCGAAGGCCGGAGTGAGCCAACCAGCATGCCAGATTTCATTTATGGCTTTTGAAGATATATCGAAATGAATATTCGTTTTATTACCAAGCCAAAACCCGCTTACAATGAACAATACAATCAAAACTAGCTTGAACAGTGTTGAAATCCGTTGAAAAAGCAAACCGAGCCTAATACTGTATGCATGAATAAGCGAAATGCCTAGAATAACAAGCATCGCTATCCATATGCTTGGCGAGGATGAAGAAATACCATTGATGTATGCACCAAGTGCTAATGCCGCTCCTGCTACTGGTGCCGCAAAACCTACGGTGATACTTACAAAACCAGCCATATAACCCAATGCCGGATGAAAAATTTCAGATAAAAAATAGAATTCTCCCCCATCTTTAGGTAAACGATTAGCTAACTCAGCATAGCAAAAGGCTCCAGCCAAAGCAATAAGACCACCTACCATCCAAATCATGAGTATCGAAAACCCTTGTTGAATATCAAATAACTGATATCCCAAACTGGTGAATACTCCTGTTCCCACCATATTCGCTATAACCATGCTGGTCGCCGACCATAAATCTACTTGCCGCTTATTTACTTGATTTGTCAAGACATACAAGTATAATTTAAATCTTCAAAGTCCAAACTATGTAAGATCAATGATTATTTTTGTTCCATGTCAGCAGAAAACGATTCTATTTTTAGCATTGATATTCATACACACATTATCCCTGAAAACATGCCAGATTGGAAGCAAAAATTTGGCTATGGTGAGTTTGTTTCATTAGAGCATCACAAACCATGTTGTGCCAAGATGATGATGGATGGTGAATTTTTTAGAGAGATAGAAAACAACTGCTGGGAAGCTAATCAGCGAATTACCGAATGCAATCACCAACATGTTAATGTGCAGGTATTGAGCACCATTCCAGTCATGTTTAGCTATTGGGCTGATCCCAAACATACCTTAGAAATGGCCGTTTATCTAAATGATCATATTGCCGATATATGCGCGCGTTACCCAAAAAGGTTCGTAGGTTTAGGCACATTACCTATGCAACACACCGAGTATGCCATAGAAGAGCTAAAACGCTGCAAAGAAATTGGCCTTAAAGGAGTTCAAATAGGGTCTCATGTGAACGATATGAACTTGAACGAGCCGGACCTATTTCCCATTTTTGAAGCTATACAAGACCTAGATATGGCACTTTTTGTTCACCCTTGGTGGTATAGTGCTAAAAAGAAAATGCCTAAATATTGGTTACCATGGTTGGTCGGAATGCCTGCTGAAACCTCTTTAGCTATCTGCAGCATGATTTTTGGTGGCGTCTTTGAACGA
>JAYYCN010000090.1:0-3431 GCA_036161795.1 Bacteroidota bacterium | reverse complement strand
CACAGAAGTAGAACGTTACGCTATATCTATCTTTCCATTGGTATTCACTAATATGCTCATCGAAATACGCTTGTAATCCAGTAGTATCTTTATTGGCCTTTTCCCAAACCATCTCCTGCATGCGATTAAACATTAAGATACCCTCGCGATACTCTTGATAGATAGCTTTAAACTCGGGTGATTTTTCTTCTAAGTGCTCGTTTTGGTAGGCAACACATGCCTCTCTCACCCAGTTCTCATACACGCGTTGAAGGTTATCCTTCACACTTCCTTCGATTGGCCTTTTATTGGTAGCAACCTTTGCAGCAAACTGTTCAACGGTGAACACCTCATCAGCAAAACGGAATACTTCCGCATCTAGGAAGTTGTAGGTTGATGCATTTCGACCTTTTCCTATCGTTATCTCTTCTGGCAAGTTTAATAAATCAAATTTTCCCTTAGCTACAGTTGTGTCAGAAGTGAGGATATCCATCATGGCTACTAATAACTCCGTATTTTCCTCGAAATTCTCATCCCGCTTCACGCGATTTACCAAACTATCGATGGAGATAGAGGATCGTTGATTTTGCTGCACTTTATTACGCAGAGAAATCTTCATCTCATCAAAAGATTTGATTTCTCTAATTCCTTCTAACTGCAACAGATGCCAACCGTATCCACTAGAAAATGGTTTCGTTACATCTCCAATTTTCTCCAACTCAAACGCTTTCTCCGCCCATTTTTGTCTTTCAACATCCCCAACAAACTGAGTAACACCAAACCAATTCATCATTCCACCGTTATACTTTGAGCTGTAATCTTCGCTATACCTAGTAGACATTTCCTGAAATGACTCTCCATTTTGAATCTTCTCAAAAATCTCTTTGGTTAACTCTTCAGCCTCTTCAGTGGTGCGGTTTGAATTATTACCTGTACGGATCAAAATGTGACGTACATGTCTTTCGCCTGGATTTGGTCTTTTTGCGTTAACGCGTAAGATATGAAAACCAAAATCGGTACGGAAAATATCTGAAATACCTCCCACTTCCGTATTGAAGGCTGCATTTTCAAATTCATAGACCACCTGCAAGGCCGTTAGGTAGCCCAAATTTCCCCCGTTATCCTTAGAACCTGGATCTTCCGAATCACTACTGGCAAAATCTGCAAAGTTTTTCTCCGATGGGTTTCTTTCAAGAGCTTTTTCAATCTCCTTCATGCGATCCATAATTCTTGCTTCCTTTTCGGGAGCGGCATTACGCTCACAACGCATTAAGACATGAGATACGTTAACCTCATACTTCATTCTGTCGTATGCTTCTTTTATTAACTTGTCGGTTACATTACGGTCATAAAGGTAATTTCGAGCTAACTGCTCACGGTACATTGATAGCTCCCTTTTGTAGTTCTTCGCTGTATCTTTTCCCGCGTCCATTGCATCTTGAATTTTCAATTTGAACTTTATATATAGGTCCAAATACTCATCAATATCCGCTTCAGTGATAGATTTTTCTTTGAGGTTTAGGTTCTTCAGGAATTGTCTTTCAAATTCTCCAACAGTCACATCTTGTTTTTCGGCAACGGTAAAAACAGTTTCATCTGAACCAACAACGCCAGGTAGGGCTTTTTCAGATTGCGTATTCCCTTGAGCAAAAACCGAAGAAATCGCAAAGCACATGGAAAATATAGCTATAACTCTCATATTCATTTTCATTGAAGTAGGGCAAAAATAGGGATTTAAGCAGAAGTTAGGAATTGGCTTCGATCGCTCTAAAGAGGGTATCCTTTAACTCAACTAAACCTTGTTGGGCTACTGAGCTAAAGAAATGCACGTGTACATCTTTCATTTCCTTTTTCACCTCTGCCCTTAGCTCATCATCTAACATCTCAGACTTACTGATAGCCACAATCTTATCCTTCATATACAACTCCTTACTAAACTCTTTGAGTTCCGTCATCAGCGTTCGGTATTCATGATCATGGTCTTCACTGTCGGCAGGAATAAGAACGAGTAAAACAGCATTTCGCTCAATGTGCTTTAAAAATCGATGCCCCAGGCCTTTGCCTTTATGGGCTCCCTCAATGATTCCCGGTATATCTGCAACCACAAAACTTCTAAAGTCTCTGTACTTCACCACTCCCAAGTTGGGCGTCAGAGTAGTAAAAGGATAATCAGCAATTTCTGGCTTTGCAGCAGTAATGACACTTAACAGAGTACTTTTACCTGCATTAGGAAAACCAACTAGTCCAACATCCGCAAGTACTTTTAACTCTAAAATCATCCATTTCTCGATTCCATCTTCACCTGGTTGTGCGTACTGAGGAGTTTGGTTTGTTGATGTCGCAAAATGCGCGTTACCCAAGCCACCTCTACCACCCGGCAATAAAACTTTCTGTTCCCCATCTTCGGTAATCTCAAAAAGAACTTCACCCGTTTCAAAATCTTTTGCAACCGTACCTAATGGTACTTCTAAAACGATGGTTTCGCCACTTTTTCCTTGACTATGACTTTCGCCACCTGGGTTTCCATGACCCGCTTTAATGTGTTTCCGGTATTTCAAATGTAGCAATGTCCACAACTGATGATTACCTGCCAAAATAATATCACCACCCTTTCCGCCATCACCACCGTCGGGACCTCCTTTAGGACTAATCTTTGAACGATGATAGTGCCGACTACCGGCACCACCGTTTCCACTTTGACAGTGAATTTTGACGTAATCAATAAAATTACTTTCGGGCATGAGCCACAAAGGTCGGTAAAAAGAAGCGGGGTTTGTATTTTTGCCGCTAAATGTCTGATTCCAAATCGTATAGTTTTCAAG
Organism: Bacteroidota bacterium; assembly: GCA_036161795.1. Classification (GTDB taxonomy): domain Bacteria; phylum Bacteroidota; class Bacteroidia; order NS11-12g; family UBA955; genus VMCP01. Next base: position 630 of record JAYYCN010000090.1, on the reverse strand, counting down.
AAATTGAAGCCAAATGGCAAAAATGTTGGGTTGAAAACCAACTGTATCGTGTAGATATCCAAGAAGACAAACCCAAGTATTATACCTTAGATATGTTTCCTTATCCATCTGGTTCAGGACTTCATGTTGGGCATCCCTTGGGTTACATTGCTAGTGATATTGTTTCTAGATATAAAAGATTAAATGGATTCAATGTGTTGCATCCTATGGGATACGATGCCTTTGGTTTACCTGCAGAGCAATATGCCATTCAAACAGGTCAGCACCCCGCGGTAACCACCGAGGCAAACATCAAAAGATTCCGTGAACAATTAGATAAAATGGGATTCTCTTATGATTGGAACCGACAAGTAAAAACATGCGATCCTAATTATTACCAATGGACCCAATGGATATTTTCATTGTTTTTTACTCATTGGTATAACAAGAATAAAGCCTGTGCTGAACCAATTGAAAACCTAATCGCCTTTTTTGAGTCAGAAGGAAATCAGAACATTAATGCACACAGCCCTTACTCAGAAAGGTTTACATCGAATGATTGGAATGCTTACGGTGCTGAAAAGCAAATGGAAATCCTAAATCACTACCGGTTAGCCTTTATTGATGAAACGACCGTAAACTGGTGTGCAG
>JAYYCN010000089.1:0-2639 GCA_036161795.1 Bacteroidota bacterium | reverse complement strand
ATGCCCGTATTATATGAAAACCTCATCAAGGAGCACCATGCGGTAAGAGAAGGTGTGGGCGTATTTGATGTAAGTCATATGGGTGAAGTATGGGTTGAAGAAGATAAAGCTTATGATTTTGTGGAATTCCTAACCAGTAACGATGTGGATTCTCTGACCGACGGCAAAGTACAATATTCGTGTATGCCAAATAATGATGGCGGAATCGTGGATGACCTATTGATTTATCGCTTTAACGATCAAAAATACCTCCTCGTTATCAATGCCTCAAATATTGAAAAAGACTTGGCGTGGATGAATCAAGTAAATGCCAATTTTGGAGCCAGTATCACCAATGCAAGCGATGAATACTCCTTACTAGCTGTACAAGGACCCAAAGCCATCGATGTGGTGCGCAAACTAACAACCACCAATATCGATGAGATACCTTATTATCACTTTGCTGAAGGTGAGGTTTCCGGGGTACAAGCCATCATTTCAAATACCGGTTACACGGGTTCTGGAGGATTTGAATTATACGTAGCCAACGCAGATGCAGAAAAATTATGGAACGCACTTTTTGAGTCTGGTCAAGAGTTTAATATTGCCCCCTGCGGTTTAGGTGCAAGAGATACCCTTCGTCTTGAGAAAGGTTTCTGCCTATATGGTAATGATATTAACGATACCACCTCTCCGATTGAAGCGGGTTTGGGATGGATCACTAAATTCAATCAACCCTTCAATCATTCAGCATATCATCAACGGTTGAAAGCGGATAAACCTAGCAGGAAATTAGCGGCCTTTGTACTCATAGATCGTGGAATTCCACGTCAACATTATCCTATTTGCGACGCTACTGGAAACCACATCGGGGAAGTAACCAGTGGAACCATGAGTCCTTCCTTAGGTAAGGCTATTGGCCTAGGATATGTACCCCGAGAATTAGCCAAATATGGAAGCGAAATTTTCATTGAGGTGAGGGGTAAATTACTAAAAGCAGAGGTGACTAAACTACCTTTCTTGTAAGTATTAACCATCGTGTCGTAGAGCATCAATTGGATTCAATTGGGATGCTCTGTTTGCGGGATACAGACCTGCAACTAATCCAACGATTACACAAACAATTAGGGCTATCAACATCCAAAACCAAGGTGCGATGAAACCGCCTCCAAGGAAATGCCCAACGGCATTCCCCAGGGAAATGCCCAATATTATTCCCGCAATGCCGCCAATCTGGCAAATCACTAATGCTTCCACTAAAAACTGATTACGAATAGCCTTAGCCGTAGCACCCAAGGATTTACGCAAACCAATTTCACGGGTCCTTTCGGTTACTGAAACAAGCATAATATTCATTAAACTCACAGCTGCGCCTAGCAAGGTAATCACAGCTATCAATACTCCAACACCTGTTACCATGGAGAGCTGATTGGTCACATCTTTTGCAAGGGCATCGCTGCGGGTCATACTAAAATTATCGTTATCATTGGGCCTCAGTCTTCTTACCCTGCGAAGTACCTGGCGAGCTTCTGCCATATCTGCATCAAGATTTTCTACTTTTTTACTCAACACCGTGATGGCCACGTTATTCTCTGCGGTTTGAAATACTTCTCGTGTTTTTCTAATGCCAAGAAAAACCATTCGGTCACCACCAGACATACCCAAACTAGAACCTTTCTTTTCCAACTCGCCAACGACTTTAAACCTGAAACCATCTATATTGACTTCCTTACCCACGGCAATTCCTTTTTGATACCGTGCCCCGAACAACTGCTTTAAAACATCCGATCCCAAAATAGCCAAGGGCATCCCCAAATGAATTTCTTCAGAGGTAAAGTTTCTACCTGCAGCCAGTCCATAGCTGGAAGCGATCAAGTAATTTTCATCCACCCCAAGTACCCGAATATTCGGGTTAGTTTCTAGATTTAAATAACGAAGTTTGGCATTGAAATTGGCGTTAACTGCCAATGAAACTTGAGCATCTGATCTGTACATTTGCTTGAACAGGTTTGATTGAGAAAAGGTAATGGGGTCAAATGAACTGCGTCTACCACGCCTTTCTACCGACTTCACATTGTTGATATTAAAACTTCTCGCACCAAAACGGGTCATTGTGCTCGTAATGGATTCACTCATGGCATCAATAGACGTAAGTATCCCCACCAAGGCAGTGATACCAATGGCTATAATAGAAGCCGTAATGAATGCCCTTAGTCGGTGAGCCCTTAAAGCCGCCAACCCTTGCCGAACATTCTCAATAAAGATTAACAAAAGGCTAGTTTAAGCAGAAAACGATTGACCACAGCCACAGGTTTCGGTTGCGTTTGGATTATTAAAGGAAAAACCTCTATTTGAAAGACCTTGTTCCCAGTCTACTTCCATACCCAAAACGTACATAACATGGGCTTTCTTCATCACCACTGGAATACCTTCTAAGTCATAAAGCTTATCTCCTTCTTCCATTTTATCAAATGCAAGAAGATAACTCATACCCGAACAACCGCCGCCTTTAACTCCAATTCTTAAAACAGACTCTTCCTTTAATTCTAGGTTTGCATGCAAACGATGTAACTCTTCTTTTGCAGTTTTGGTAAATGCAACCGGAAGAGCCTCTGTTCTAGTTTCAGAAGAATTTACAACTTCACTCATACTACAAATTT
>JAYYCN010000088.1:0-3561 GCA_036161795.1 Bacteroidota bacterium | reverse complement strand
CATGATGGGGCTAAATTCTTCTTACCTTTTTTGGTCTCAATGATGATGACTCCGTTTGCAGCTCGCACACCATAAATACCCGCTGTAGCATCTTTCAAAACATTGATGGACGCAATATCCGCCGGGTTAAGGGCGTTCAATCCCTCAGAATCATAAACCACACCATCAACCAAAATCAATGGATCATTATCTCCAAAGGTGGAAAGTCCTCTAATTCGGATACTAGATGAACCACCAGGAGAACCTGAGTTAGTCGAAATAGTCACACCCGACATTTGACCTTGCAAGGCTTGGTCCATCCTTGGTATGTTCATTTTCTCGAGTTTTTCACCTTTCAAGGCTGTATTTGCCCCTGTGAACTCTTTTTTCTTGGCTGTACCGTAACCCACGATAACAACTTCGTCGATTTTATCTGCAGAGTCAACTTGCTGTGCACTAAGACTTAGTGAGGTACCCAACAAGAATGCAAATAGTAATTTTGCAATCATTCGCATTGTGTAATTAAAAATTCCTTTCAGTTTTTGTATCTTCAACAATAAGAAAAAAATATTTATTGTACAAACAACAAAAAGTTAACAATTAAATGCTTATCGTGCAGGAAATATAATTGGATCTTTATTTTACCGAAATGGTAATAACTTCGCGGTATTGCGCCTTGATAATGGCAAGGTAAAACAATCCTTTACCAGGTATATCTAAGTATCTTTTGCCTTCATAATGGGGCATAAAAGATTCAACAAGAAGTATTCTTCCATTCAAATCCATGATTTCTATGTAGGATCCGTCTAAGTTTTCACCCTCAATAAAAACCCGTCCTCCCGTTGGATTTGGATATACCTTAAAATTAATGTGTTGAAAAACCGAAGGTCCGTTGATATCGATCACAATGGCTTCGCTCGTATCACTGCAGCTGTTCTCGTTAAACTGAACTGCATATTCTCCTGGTTTTGGAGCAATAAAAACGGCCTGATTTGCTCCAGCTATTGGTTGATAATCATTAGAAACTTCCAGCCACTGATAAAAGGCATAACCTTCAGTGGCTCTCAGTGTATCTTGATTAACCTCAAGTAGATTATTAAAACGTGTTATTTCAGCTTGTATTTCAATCAGGCTATCGCATCCTCCGACATTCATCACCGTGTCGTAATACGTTCCTGATTCTGTGATTAAAAACCTGCGTGAAGGAGCCCTGAATTTACGGCATTCATCAACCTGAAGGATGGTATCTGTGATGGGAGTTAACACCAAGTCAATGGTAATAACACTATCGCATCCCTCTGCATTTGTCAACGTGTCGGTATAAACAGCGGAACGAGTCCATATAAAATTGCCGGATGGACTAATGTAATCACCACAGCTGTAATCGTTGTAAAAACTTGCTGTTGCCTTTGATTGTAGGTTGTACGTTATGATGCTGTCACACCCCTGAAAGTTCACCAACGTATCATGGACGACTTGTGAAGAGTGGTACGTAATTCCTGAGGAGGGAACCGTCACTGAGTCACAGAACCTAATCGTACGTGATATTCTTGAAGCGGGAAGCACATACGCCTGATAGTAAACAAAGGAATCACAACCGACCTCATTGGTTAGAGTATCAACATAGGAACCGGACTGTGTATATGCCGTTTGGTTCTTGGGTAGCGTAAAAGATTGACAGACGGTAGTATCCACATATGTGGTATCTGGGCCTGTCTTCAGTTTAATCGTAATAATAGAATCGCAACCCTGTGAATTCGCTATTCTATCGGTATATGTTCCCGAGAGGCTCATTACTTTTCCGCTGGGAAAGGTGTAATCACCACAGGTATGAACATCCATAGTACTGCTTGTTGACTGATTAACCGTTAGGTATATTGTAATCGCTGAATCACAACCGCTTTTTGATAATATCGTATCCACATAAGTTCCTGATTGGGTCCATGTAAATTTTCTCGAGGGCGAACGATAAAAATTACAGGCAACGATAGTATCAATTGCATCAAGAGGTTGTTGTAGGCTACGATACCCTTCTACATAATTAGAAAACGTACCATTTAAGGCTAGGTTTTTAAGCGTTGCCCGTTGATTTGATCCTGACCAATCAAATACTCTGAAATAGACCGTATTGGTTGCGTTGGCTCTTCCGTTATTAAAGCGATAGTATCCTACGAGGTCTGTTGAAAAGCCACAATAGGACTGGTTGTAATTGGTTTGAATTTCATAATTACTAAAGGCTCTATTCCAGAGTCTCACCTCATCTATGGAGCCCGAAAATGCGTTTAATAATGAATAGTGTCGGCCAACGGTAATTGGTGTCGAACCGGGGTCTCCATGATCTAAATCTGCCTGCACAGAATCTACCACGCTACCATTTATAAAAATCTTCATCCAACGATTCTTAAATGTAGCGGCAATATGCTGCCATTTGTTAAGGGTTATGAGGTTACTTCCTGAGGTCAGTTCATAGGTGGAATCATCATATACCCCGAAATATAATTGCCCGGTTCCGCCTACGCTTAAAACGTAACCACGATTAGGTGCTGCGTGATGATGAGCAAGAATCACTCCCTCCTTCGCATCGGATCTTAAAGAGGCAGGTTTAATCCATGCCTCTAAGGTGAAATTTTTTCCGTGCAAAGCATTAGAATTCGTAGAAGATATTTCCATTACATCATCCATACCATCAAAATACACAGAGTTTTGTACTCTCTTCTGAGAAAAAACAATGGACGGTAAAGTGATCATTAAAATAAAAAAGGTCGGTAGCTTTAATTTTAACATGATAAGCGATTAATTCTATGAACAAATTTACGATTAGTTTATGGTTTTCTATTCTTCAACGTATGCCGATTCAATATCCTTTCCGATTCTTTTTTTACCGATCTATTTTTTTTCAATCCCCATAATCTAACACGCGCCTCCTTTTGTGCCAGTTCAACATCTACTATTGGAGTAGGGTAGTGTTCACCCAGTTTGAATGTTATTAGTTCTTGCTCCATCGACATGAACAACCAGGGCTCATGGATAAACGGAGGAGATAATGGCTCTAATTCTGGCACCCACTTCTTTATAAAATCACCATTTGGGTCATGATCTTTTGACTGCTTAATCGGATTATAAATCCGGATGGTATTGATTCCTGTAATCCCAGCCTGCATTTGAATTTGCGGGAAATGTATTCCGGGTTCAAAGTCAAGAAACTGCTTCGATAAATGAGCGGCTGCCCACTCCCAGGATAAATTCAGGTGGTGACAACAAAAGCTCACCAACATGGCACGCATCCTAAAATTGATATAGCCTGTTTGATTCAGGCATCGCATGCTCGCATCCACCATTGGAATGCCCGTTTGACCTGTTCTCCAAGCATCATAATGTACTACATCATTACGGTAAACATGCTCAACGTAGCCTTTATTTACCGGCCGAAACTCCATTTCGCATTCGCTTTCAAACTTCTGCATGAAATGCTCTCTCCAACGTAAACGAGATGCAAACTGTTGAAAATTTCTTTTGTATTTCCCGTCCTTCGACACGCTTTTTTGCCTCTGGTAAATCTCCCTGAGGGAAAAACACCCCCAA
>JAYYCN010000087.1:0-3253 GCA_036161795.1 Bacteroidota bacterium | reverse complement strand
AAAATTAAACGGCAACAGGAGCTTTTATTCCTGGATGGGGGTCGTAACCCTCTAAGGTGAAGTCTTCAAAATCAAAGTCAAACAAATCGGTTACGTTCGGATTTAATTTCATCTTAGGGTAAGGCTTGGGCTCACGACTCAATTGTTTTTTCACTTGTTCCATGTGGTTTAAATAGATATGAGCATCTCCAAAGGTATGAACAAAATCCCCGGGTTCTAAACCGGTTACCTGTGCCATCATTATGGTCAGTAGTGCGTAACTGGCTATGTTAAAAGGAACACCTAAAAACAAGTCCGCGCTCCGCTGATAAAGCTGACAGCTTAACTTGCCATTAGCCACATAAAACTGAAACATGGTATGGCAAGGCATCAATGCCATCTTTGAAATTTCACCCACGTTCCATGCATTCACCAAAATACGTCGAGAATCAGGGGTGTTGCGAATCATATCCAAGGCTTGTTGCATTTGATCGATTACTTGACCGTCTTTAGATTCCCAACAGCGCCATTGTTTTCCGTATACAGGCCCTAAATCACCATTTTCGTCTGCCCATTCATCCCAAATGCTTACACCATTTTCCTTGAGGTATCCAATGTTCGTTTCACCTTTAAGGAACCATAACAATTCGTAAATGATACTTTTCAAATGGACCTTTTTCGTTGTAATCAATGGGAAGTACTCGCCTAAATTGTAGCGCAACTGCCCACCAAAAACACTGATTGTGCCTGTTCCCGTCCTGTCCTCTTTCTTTACTCCAGTGTCTAATACGTGTTTTAGGAATTCTTCGTAAGGATGTGAGTTTGTCATAATGGCGATGATTTGAACAAAGGTAATTAAACTCACCTATAACGTTGATTGAATTAGGGGGCCAAGATTAAACAGGTTTTCGGTTAAAAATGTCTTATTTTTGCGGATTCCAAAACAAGCAAACATTATGGCCGAATTGATAACCATGCCGAAAATGAGTGACACCATGACTGAAGGTGTCATTGTTAAATGGAATGTGAAGGTAGGAGACGCTGTAAAAAGCGGTGATATCATCGCAGAGGTAGAAACCGATAAAGCGACCATGGATATGGAGATATACTCCAAGGGGGTAGTTCTACATCTAGCGATTAACGAGGGTGAAGCTGCAGCTATCGACGCACCTGTAGCAGTAATTGGAAAAGAAGGTGAAGATTATCAAGCGCTACTAGACGGCGCTCAAAATACAAGTCCCGTTGCTGAAGAAGCTCCAGCTAATTCCGCTCCTGATGAAGAAGCGGTTAAAGTTGAAGCACCCTTACCTTCCACACCTGCCCCTGCAGCAATAGATGCAAGAGTGAAGGCTAGTCCGCTTGCTAAGAAAATCGCTCAAGAAAAAGGAATAGACTTAAACAGCATTTCGGGAACAGGAGAAAACGGTCGAATCGTTAAGCGCGATATAGAGAACGTTTCTTCAATTCCAGCGGCAGCATCCGTTTCAACGGCGGTCTTCGGAGAAGAAAGTTTCACCGAAGTAAATATTTCTCAAATGAGAAAGACCATTGCCGCACGTTTGGGTGAATCTAAGTTCTCAGCGCCTCATTTCTACCTAACCGTAGAAATCAATATGGACAAAGCGGTTCAGGCACGTAAGCAAATGAATGAAATCAGCGATGTCAAAATATCAATGAATGATATAGTAGTTAAAGCATCTGCTGCTGCTCTGCGCAAACACCCTGGTATCAATTCTAGCTGGTTGGGAACGAAAATCCGAACCAATCATCACATTCACATCGGAGTAGCCATGGCTGTAGAAGATGGGTTACTTGTTCCGGTGGTTCGTTTTGCCGACCACAAGCCGTTATCTGAATTAAGTAAAGAGGTAAAAGCATACGGAGCAAAAGCAAAAGAAAAGAAATTACAACCGGAAGATTGGACTGGAAACACCTTTACGATTAGTAACTTGGGAATGTTTGGCATAGAAGAATTTACAGCCATCATCAATCCACCTGATGCTTGTATATTAGCTGTAGGAACCGTTAAAGACACCGTTGGCGTAGTAAACGGAGAAGTCAAACCCGTAAAAACCATGAAGGTCACGTTAAGTTGTGACCACCGTGTAGTGGACGGCGCCATGGGAGCAGCTTTCCTTAAAACACTAAAAGAATACCTCGAAGAACCGGTGACCTTATTAGTATAATCAGAAGGCCACCCGAAAAGGTGGCCTTTTTTGTATCAGCATGTGGAGAATAAAATTTAATCACGTACAAGACCTAAATGATGCACGTTTTGCGGCATCCGCGCTAGCAGAATGGGTTGGTTTCGCTATTGATGGGCCCAATGCCATTGCCATCGAACAAATCCAAGAAATCATTGGTTGGTGCAGCGGACCAAAACTCATCCTAGAAGTTCACGAAGCCAGCATTGAGCAGATTGAAATGTATATTAATATTCTCCCTGTTAATGGAATCGAATGTTCCAATCAACGGCTAAATGAGCTGAAAACAGCCTTTTCTGATCTGACCGATTGGATTGTAATGGGAGAATCCGAAGAAAATGACTCCATCATCACGCATGGTAGTGATTGGGGCCATAGCAATCACCTAACGTGCATTGACTTAACAAAGCGTTCTTCAAAAGATCTATTTGAGCATAGACCTGTGGGTTTTAGTCTAAATTGCGAAAAAGAAATTGAATTAGGAAAAAAGGACTTGACGCATTGGCACGACTTATTTGAGGACTTAGAAATATTTTAATATGAAAAAAATCACGTATATCATCATTGGCGCCGCTAGTATGTTTGCTTCCTGTGGATCAAATACTGGGGCCGGAGAAGAAACCGTTATCGAACAACAAGACAGCATGGATGAAGCTAACCAGGACGATGCGTTTAGCGAACTCTTAGAGGAAGAATCTACCGAAAAGGATACGGCATCATGAGAATTGCTGTTATTGGAGCAACCGGTTTAGTGGGCAGTAAAATGCTTCAAGTTCTTGAGGAAAAAAACTTTCCAGTTACCGAACTTTTCCCTGTTGCATCTGCCAAGAGTATTGGTAAAAAAGTGAACTATGGCGGAAAAGAGTACTCTGTGATTGGACTAGAAGACGTGGTATCCAAATCACCAGATATCGCCATTTTTTCTGCAGGTGGCACAATCTCATCGGAATGGGCACCTAAATTCGCTGCTGTCGGAACCTATGTCATCGATAATTCCAGCGCTTGGCGAATGGATGGGCATGTACCCTTGGTAATACCTGAAGTAAACCCAGATCATCTCACAAAAGAGT
>JAYYCN010000086.1:0-7486 GCA_036161795.1 Bacteroidota bacterium | reverse complement strand
TTGAAGGAACTACTTTATGGCTTGGACTGGGACTAGTTCAAAGCTTAGAAAGCACCCTGATTTCGAGCATTGTCAAGGAACAACGTCAGGAGCCTTTTAAAGATCTCTACGACTTTAAATCCCGTTGTGAACCTGGTATTGAGCAGCTCAAAATACTCATTAGCATAGGCGCATTTCGTTTTATACCCAAAACACGCAAGGCCCTATTTTGGGAAGCCCACGCCCTGTATGCAGAAAAGAAAAAACAAATCGTAACGCCTAAGCTTTTTGACGAACAGCCCGGTGAAGTCAAATTACCCAGCTTAGAAGACAGCTGGCTAGAGATTGCCATCGATCAACGGGAACTGATTGGCTTTACCTTATACGATGCCTTCCAACTGATTCAACCCGATCACATTCCGATTTCCAATGTTCGGAGCCAACATTTACCATCGCTAATGGGAAAATCCGTTTACTTAGAAGGCCGATTGGTTACGGTTAAACCTAACCGCACAACGGGAGGCAAAGAGATGAACTTTGGTACTTGGCTTGATCGCGATGGCTATTTTTTTGATTCTGTACACTTCCCTCCTGTGGTATCTCGTTACCCATTTAAAGGGCGAGGTATATACCGTCTCTGGGGAACGGTTGTGGAAGACTTTGGTGTGGTTGCCGTAGAAGTTGCTAGGATGGAAAAACTTCCGCTATTGCCCGATCCACGCAGTTTATGATCAAACAAACTGTTAAGAAATAGTTAGAAAATCAGAGTTTAACACACTCGTTTTTTTCGTTTTTTTGTTCTATCCATGCGGTCAGATTCCAATTCAAATTTAGCCTACATCAAAAAACTATTTTTTCTATTTGCGCTTTTCACTTTATCGCTGAAGGGATTCGCACAATACCCATATCCCACCAAAGAAAAGCAAGAAGAGTGGGCGGAAGAAATATTGAATAAGATGTCTTTTGAAGATATGTTAGCCCAAATGCTGATGGTACCGGCATGGACCAAAAATGAGTCCCTGAGTGACGAGGTAATTGATGCCGTTGAAAAACACCATGTGGGTGGCGTAATATTCTTCCAAGGTACGGCGCAAACCCATGCACAAGCCATTCAATACTTACAGCAAACCGCTAAAATTCCATTGCTTATTGGAATGGATGCAGAATGGGGAGCCGCCATGCGACTGGACCATCTGCATAAATTCCCTTACCCCATGACCATCGGAGCATCTCAAGATACCAACCTCGCATATGAAATAGGAAGAGCACAAGGAAAGCAACTGAAACGATTGGGAGTACACATCAATTTTGCTCCCGTAGTTGATCTTAATATCAACCCTAATAATCCAATCATCGGTTTCAGAAGTTTTGGAGACGAAGCCAATCAAGTGGGAAAACTGGCATCTGCATTCAATAGCGGATTAGAGCATGAAGGCGTATGGGGCTGTGCCAAACACTTTCCGGGGCATGGAAATACCAGTGCGGATTCACACAAGGAGTTACCCTTAGTCAACCACAACAAAAGCTCCCTTAAAAAAGAACTAAAACCATTTGATATTTTAATAAAACATGGGGTTAAGAGCATTATGGTTGCGCACTTAAGAATCCCCTATTTGGACAACCGGCAAAACATGCCCTCTTCGTTATCTCCCAAAATAGTCTCAAAACTATTGCGAAATGATTTAGGATTCAACGGACTCATCATCACCGATGCCATGAATATGAAAGGTATCAGTGCTCATTATAAAAACGATGAAGCGGTAAGAATGGCAATTAATGCCGGAAACGATATTCTATGTTTCGTAGATGATATTCCGAGTATCATGTCTTCATGCAGAACGTGGTTAGAATCGGGCTGGGTGGATAGTCTCACGGTTCGCAGAGCAGCAAAGCGAATTCTTGAAAGTAAATTCGCCTTAGGTTTAAGAAGAACTCCACACAATGTTGCTCACCTAAAGCATCTATTAGAAAAGGATTACAACGATTTCCTGGGGATATCAGATAAGAACATCAATGAAGAAGACGCTGCCATTAACATTGCTTCTAAGAGTCTATGCCTAGTCGGTGAGCATGACTTACCCTGGGCTACTCATACCCACGATTCATTATGGCTGATTGCCTTTGGTAGTCGCACCTCAGAAGACATACTACGAAAACTCAATTTTTACCACCACACGGAGATAATTTGGGCCCACGAGTTTCAAACTATGGATGAATTACGTGCATATGTCCAACAGAAAAAAGGACCCAAATTGGTATTCAATGGAGCTCAAAAAATGTGGAGCAACAATCCCCGTGAACTCCCTAAAAACCTCAGAATATTTCTGGAATCAATGAAGCCATCTAAAGATTTGGTCTTTCTACACACCGGTAATATTTATGCACTTCAAGGCTTAAGAACCACTGTTCCTGTGCTACTTGGAATGGAAACAGGGGTAGAATACCAAAAAGCGGCTATCCACGCGCTATTTGGACAAAGATCAATACCCGGAAAACTACCGGTAGATATTGACTCATACTGGACGAAAGATAAATCAAAAACACTGATTTCTTATGCCTACCAAGCAAAAGAATCAACCCCTCAGCACAATGATTTTCTGTGTAATGAATACAAATCTTTGAGTGGCATCATGGACTCCATCGTCTTGAATTGTGCTTCACAGACTGCTCAATTACTTGTTCTCAAAAACGGCTCTAAAGTCTATAATATTTCGAGGGGAAAGGGTCCCAATGGAAATAAAATCAACGAGCACAGCATTTACGATATCGCGAGTATCACAAAATTAGCTGTGACAGCCGTGGCACTCATGAAATGTACGGAGGATTTTAGATTGGATCTACGTAAACCAATATCTACTTATTGGAAAGAAGCTGAGTTGTATCCATGGTCAAACACTCCCATTTTTCGTTTTCTCATACACCGATCAGGCCTACCGCCCTATTTACCTCTAAAGCGTATCCTTTCCAAACATCCATTATTCAGTAGCCATAGGGATTCAATGGACTTCTCTAAAGGCTTGATAGATATGGGAGATTCGCTTAATTTGCCCTTGGCTGTGAAGGATTCTGTTTGGTACTGGATTTGCCATACTAAACCAAAATCAGTTAAACGACGTAAACCCTACCCATACGTGTATTCCGATTTAAATGCCATCATTCTTGCGCGCTTTGTTGAGCATTTAACGAAGGAATCAATAAGCTCTTATTGTGATAAAAACTTTTACCGTCCTCTCGGGATGCATCGAACCGGATTTCTACCAAAACGGCGACAGCTTGAAAAATGGACCTTACCGACTCAAATCGATTCGTTATGGCCAAGGGGAAAAATCCAAGCAACGGTACACGATCCCACGTCAGCATTAATGGGAGGAATCGTGGGTAATGCGGGTTTATTTTCCACAGCACACGATTTAGCCAATTTGATGCAGATGATCTGCAACGGCGGAAAACTCAATGGAAAGCGATACTTCAATAAACGCACGGTAGATTTATTCACCCAGGTATGGGCGTACGATGAGAATCACCGCGGGCTCGGTTTCGACAAACCCAATGGTTTCCCAAAGCAGCTCAAGCACAATGAATACAAAGGAAGTAATCTTTTTGATTATGCTCCATTAACTATTTTTGGTCACTCGGGTTTCACGGGAACATGGGCATGGGCTGACCCTAAGGAAGACTTAGTATTCATCTTCTTATCTAACCGTACTTACCCTAACGATCATCGTAACTCATTGGCTAAAAAAGGGTACCGCGGTTTATTGATGGAAATCATCTATCGTTCGTTGAGAAGCAAACCATTACAGAATTAAAATGGAAATTGGGCATTCTTTTGCCTATCTTTGCGAGTTCCATGAAAAGCGCGCGCCTGTTAGGTTTTATATTGATTTTCATTGGTTTAAACTCTTGTGGTGAATTCCAAAAAGTATACAAGAGCAAAAGTCGAGAATTGAAGTACAATAAAGCAATGCAATTGTACAAGGTGAAGGACTATGCGCGTTCCGTTCAATTATTAGAACAGCTGCGCGACATGTACCGAAACCGAGATAGCCTCGAAAATGTGTATTACCACATGTCCATGTGTTATTACGAGCTCAAGGATTACAGCTATGCGAGTTTATTCTTCAAAGATTACACAGAAAATTTCACCCAGAGCGACCGTGTCATTGAGTGTGCATACATGGCGTTATATTGTGATTTCTTGGATATCGGGCCCAATGACTTAGACCAAAGTCGTACGAAGGATGTGATTGGTGCGCTCCAGCTTTTTACCAATTATTATCCCGATTCGAAGTATACCGATAAATGCAATAATCATATTGATGCATTGAGAGAAAAGCTCCAACAGAAGGAGTATGCAATGGTGATTCAGTATTATCGAATGGGCGAATACCGAGCTGCAGTGACGAGCGCTAGAAATGCCGTTAAAATGTACCCAGATATTGATGCACGAGAAGAACTAGAATGGATTACAGTTGACGCACAATATCAATTTGCAAAAAATAGCATCCGATCGAAGAAATTGGAAAGATTAGAGGAAGTACTTCAAAATATTGAAGATTACGTTTACAACCATAACAAAAAAAGCCATCACTTTGAGCAAGTGATGGAAATCAAAAACAAAGCAACCAAAACCATTAAAGAAATAAAACGTATTTCATGAATACCAAAGACCATACCCAAGCTGAAACTAGAGATTTGAAATCTTTAGAAGGTGAAACCAACAATGTTTATTTGTCGGCTATCATTATCGCCAAGCGTGCGAACCAAATTATGGAAAAGCAAAAAGAAGAAATCAAGAACCGACTTGAGCCTTTTGCTATGGACAGCGACAATCTTGAAGAGGTTCAAGAAAACCGCGAACAGATTGAAATCTCCATGATGTACGAGCGCATGCCAAAGCCTACGCTTCAAGCAACCGAGGAATTCAGTGAAGGTAAGACTTATTGGAGAATTCCTGAGTCTTCCAACAATGCTTAATAAGCGCAAAATATTATTGGGTGTCACAGGCGGTATTGCCGCCTACAAGACACCAGAATTAGTACGTCTTTTAAAAAAGGCGGGAGCAGAGGTTCAGGTTGTTTGTACGCCTTCGGCTCTTCAATTCGTTACATTACATACCCTTACCGTGGTTTCGGAGAGGCCATCACTTGTGGACTTCTTTGACGAAGAGTCCGGTAACTGGAATCACCATGTCGAAATGGGCCTTTGGGCCGATGCTATGGTTATCGCCCCTTGTGGATCAAACACCTTAGGGAAGATGGCGCAAGGATTATGCGACAATTTATTACTCACCACATTCTTGTCTGCTCGATGCCCCGTATGGGTAGCTCCTGCCATGGATTTGGACATGTACAAGCACTCAGCCGTTAGAGAGAACTTAACACTGTTAGAATCAAGAGACGTGCGTGTCATAGATGCGGAGGAAGGTCCATTGGCCAGTGGGCTCGAGGGAAAAGGACGAATGGCCGAACCTGAAAATATTGTTACTATACTTTCTGAGTACTTCAACCCTCCCTATTCTCAGTGGAATAATAAGAAAGTATTGGTTACCGCTGGGCCCACCTACGAGCCCATCGACCCAGTGCGCTTTATCGGTAATCACAGCACGGGAGCCATGGGTATTGAAATTGCCGAACGACTCGAAGAACTAGGTGCGTCTGTTCATTTGGTTCTAGGTCCTACACATCTTTCGGCTAATGGGAGAATTGAAGTAAGTAAAGTAAACACCGCCGAGGAAATGTTTGAAGTCTGTAAGCGACATTTTCCGAATTGTGATGGAGGTATTTTCTCTGCAGCCGTTGCCGATTACAAACCAAAGAATGTTTCTAATCAGAAGATCAAAAAAACGGATTCAGACTTAAACGTTGACTTGGTCCCAAATAAGGATATTTTGAAAGAACTCTCCTTAATAAAACGCGACAACCAGTTCACCGTAGGATTCGCATTAGAAACCGAGAATGTGGAGGACAATGCTCTCAAAAAATTATCCAATAAAAATTTAGATGCCATCGTTCTAAACACAGTCGGAGAGACAACCGGTTTCAAATCTGCCACTAATAAAGTACAGATTTTTGACAAAAAAGGTCGTCGTTTTGATTCAGAATTAAAAAGTAAAACCGAAATTGCTTTTGATATAATTCAAACCTTGGATGAGTGGGGAATTCCTAAATAAAACCAAAAAAATCATAGGCCTATTAGGCCTATTCGTATTAATGATAGGCCATACTTCAGCACAAGAAGTAAATGCTACTGTGCAAGTTGTGGCACCAAGGGTACAGCTATCTAATAAAGAAATATTAAACACTCTTCAAAACAGCATACAGCAGTTCATTAATAACCGTAAATGGACCGAAGAGAAAATTGCGATCGAGGAAAAGGTAAATTTCAGCCTATTCATCAACATCAACGCCATAAACAACGACCAATTTGAGGGCACAGCTCAACTTCAAATCACACGCCCAGTTTATAATTCTTCCTACAAAACCACGGTCATGCAGTTCAATGACGAGGATATCAGTTTTGCCTACCGTGAGTTCGAAAATCTCGACTACCAGGAGAATATGAACATGAATGACTTAACCACTCTTTTGGCCTATTACGTGCATATTGCCATGGGAGTGGAATTTGATAGCTTTGGGGAGCTAGGCGGCAGCCCATTTTTTAGCAAAGCCCAAGCCATCGTAAATATCATGACTAATAAACCTGGTTGGAATCAGGGAGATGGTCGTGGATTTAGAAATCGATTTTACCTTGCCGATAATTTTAATAGTCCGAGGTTTAAGGATTTCAGGAAACTCAATTACCAATATCACCGTCAAGGAATGGATCAATTTCATGAAGATCCTTTAGCGGCTAGAGAACAAATTACTTCCTCTCTAAAACTTATTGCAGAAACATCGCAATCCAATAGAAACAGCTTACTACAAAAATTGTTCTTTACTACAAAGTGGCCAGAATTAGTGGAAATTTACAAAGGAGCGACAACGGCAGAGAAAACGATTATTGTCCGACTTCTTAACGAATTAGATCCAACCAATGCGCAACGCTACGAAAAAATAAAGTCATGATTGTAAGAACAGAAACTATTGATAAACGCATCAGGGCCCATATAGACCGCATGCAGCCAGATAAGATTGTAGTTGTTGTTTCACACACTTCAGAAAAGCTTTGCCTACCAAAGCTTGAGATCCATAAAAAACTGCACAACATCATTTACATCATACCTGATGGAGATAGATCCAAGTCATTAACATACTGTGAAGATTTCTGGGAAACCATGTTACGTGAAAATGTTACAAGGAGATCTCTGGTTTTGGCCGTAGGTGGTGGAGCTGTTTTGGACTTTACCGGATTTTGTGCCTCTACATTCATGAGAGGGATCCCCTTTATTTATGTTCCTACTACCCTATTATCCATGGCGGATGGTTCACAAGGCGGAAAAACAGGCCTCAATCTATACGGCACAAAAAATATCATTGGAACCTTCACAGAGCCGCTGGCGGTTATG
>JAYYCN010000085.1:0-7051 GCA_036161795.1 Bacteroidota bacterium | reverse complement strand
GTTTCTCCAAGATTTAAAACCAACTTTTCCAAGGAAATGCTTTTCCCTTAATAAAAGATTCCAATATATAAATGGAATATTGGAGCGGTTCAATGCGGATAAATGATTTAGCCAAAACTCGTATTTGGCCCATACGACAAAATCGGGTTGAAGTTGATTAACCCAACTCTTGGCATTTGGTTTAGTATCAGAGAGGAAATACCACTTTGTCCAGTTCTTTGGCATTTTCGCGTATTCATATCCCGAAGGAGAAAAGAAACTAATATGAATTTCTAATGAATCTTTTTTTTCAAGACTTTCGAGCAACGGCCGAAGCATTTCAAACTCCCCTAAAGAGGCCGCGTGCGCCCAAACTCGTTTAGTTTCCTTTACAGGGAGTTGTTTTAAACGGGCATAGCTATCCTTTCTACCGATTAAGAGGGCCTTGATTTTCTGGTTCTTCCCTACAATTGCAATAACGGATAAGACAAAATCACTGATGTATAAGACTATATCGTACAGGATCCTCATAATGGATTAGTCCATGTAATAGTCAACTTCGGATACCCGATCTCTATATTTTATGGGTATCATGATGCTCAATGTAGCGCCCCATTGATTATCATTGTATGCGCCTTCGTTTCGGGTTTGAATAGAAAAATCATAAGGCGCGGTGCGTTGGCCGAAGCCTTGTGCTAATTCTATACCCAAAGAGAATGAAATGGCCTCGTTATTGATATACTGAAGTCTCAGTTGCTGAGATGCTTGCGGACCAGATGTTCTCATCGCATATCCTCCTGCATAGATACCATCAATTTGAGGAACCTGGTCTACATCGAAAGCGAATTTTGTGTAATGCTCGTACCAACCGAAGCCTCCTCCAGCTTGTAATAAAAACCGATGGTCGCGTCCTCTATGGAGAATCCAATTTTTTAAGGCATAGCCTCTGATTGAGTAGCCCCTTTGATATGTTCGTACTACAGCGGGATATCCATTAACATCAATCAAATAGCCCTCTTCATTTGACATGCCTGCATAGATATTACTATCGTTCACATCAGATCCTACAAAAAATGAATATTGAACTCCTAACGAATAAGAACTTCTGTGCTCATATTCAAAACTCAAGGGAATATTAACGGAAGTGGGATAGCGGTTAGCCCAATCTCCAGAATTGAAAAAAGGCGCAACTCCCACATGAACAAAGAACCAGCGTTTTTCTTTGATTATCGGAGAGAAATTTGTGCTATCCATAGGAGCTGAATGTAAGAGGATTCCTACTTGGAAAAACACCAACAAAAACAATATGAAGGACTTCTTTTTGTGCACTTGGATAGCGAAGATAGCCAAATTAGTGAACTGGGGGTAGTAACGATTTTCTCAGAATACTCAAAAAATCCTTGGGTTGTTCGGCATGAACCCAGTGACCTGCATCTTCGATTGTTTCGATGGCCGCAGTTGGGAAAAATTGATGAATGAGCGGCAGATCACCGTCAGAAATATAATGGCTTTTATTCCCCTTTATAAAAGTAGTAGGGGTTTGATGTGACTGCTTTATATCAATTCCACCAATGATATCGTAGTAATGATTGGATAAGGCGTCAATATTGATTTTTAGTTGATAGCCGCCTTCAGGTCTACCTTCAATATTTTTCAATAGGAATTGACGTATGGCTATATCATTTGCGTATGCAGAGAATGCAAGATCCGCATCCTTACGGTTTTCGATTCTGTCAAATGGGATTTCTTTGAAAGCCTCTATGAACCTTGTGTGACTTGGTTTATAGGCCTTTGGAGCAATATCTACAACCACTAAATGTTTCACCAATTTTGGGAATAAATCGGTTAATACCATGGCCGTTTTCCCACCCATTGAGTGACCCACGATAATGGGGTTTTGGTCGCCTAGGGATTCTATGAGATTAGCCCAATCATTGGCCATCGCTTGATAACTGGCATCATCATTATGAAATGATTTTCCATGATTTCGTGCATCGAACGTAACAACTTTGAAATCCTTGGATAGCTCGTTTGCTATGAAATGCCAATTATCTAGCATCCCAAAAACACCATGAGCTATGTAAAGTGAAGGGGAATCCTGACTTCCGTATACCTTGTGGTTAACTAAAGGCATTAAACCAATACTTGCGAAACAGGTGAATATTCTAAATCAAATGCTTGGCTAACTCCTTCGTGTACCACCTTGCCGTGTACAACATTTAGACCTAAGCGCAGTTCAGCATTGTCCTTGCAAGCCTGCTGCCAACCCTTATTTGCTAATTGAATAGCATATGGTAAGGTTGTGTTGGTTAGGGCAAGTGTAGATGTATAAGGAACCGCACCTGGCATGTTAGCCACACAGTAATGCACCACACCGTCTATTTCGTATACAGGGTCGGCGTGAGTAGTTGGTTTCGAGGTTTCAAAACACCCTCCTTGGTCAATCGCAACATCAGCGATTACGGCACCTTCGCGCATGGTTGGTAGCATATCGCGGGTTATTAATTTTGGGGCCTTTGCTCCTGGGATTAATACTCCACCAATGACCAAATCAGCTGTTTTTACTGCTTGACGAATATTGTATTCATTAGAGAATTCAGTCTCTACATTTGCAGGCATAATATCGTCCAATTCACGTAATCTTGGAAGATTGATATCCATGATGGTAACATTGGCTCCAAGACCGGCAGCCATCTTGGCTGCTTGGGTTCCCACTACACCACCTCCTAGAACAATAACATTTGCCGGTTTTACTCCTGGTACACCTCCTAAGAGCACACCTCGTCCACCCATTGGCTTTTCCAGGTATTTTGCTCCTTCTTGTACACTCATTCTACCGGCAACCTCACTCATTGGGATCAACAAAGGCAGTTGACGGTCTTTTTCCACGGTTTCATATGCTAAACATACTGAGCCGCTTTCGATCATCGCATTGGTTAAGGGTTCGTATGATGCGAAGTGAAAGTAGGTAAATAACAATTGGTCCTCTTTAATCAATGGATATTCGGGTTCAATGGGTTCCTTCACCTTAACAATCATTTCAGCAATAGCGTATACCTCTTCGATAGTATCTAAGAGATTAGCTCCGGCTGTGGCGTATTGTTCGTCGGTGAATCCACTACCTAATCCAGCAGTTTTTTGTACATACACGGTGTGACCTTGTTTTACAAATTCAGAGGTGCCTGCTGGTGTAATAGCCACGCGATTCTCATTGTTCTTAATCTCTTTTGGTACCCCGATAATCATGACTTAAAATTTGACGCAAATATAATGCGATGTATTGAAAACAAAACCATTGCAAAATTTTATGCTAATGCCTTGTTCATGAGGAGATTAACTGCCATTTCTGTGGTGATGAATTCCGGCTTTTTGGGATATGAGTGATCTTTTTTTGCCCATTTAGTGAAAATCAAATTGAAATGGATATCCAATCGGGGAATAACTAAAACTCCGAATGCTTCAAGAGCCGCTGCATTGCAATACTGCTCGTATTGCCCTTTAATGGGGATAACTATCATGGGCTTATCCAAAAATAACGCTTCAGCTGGAGTCTCAAATCCAGCGCCGGTAATGAGCCCTTTGCAATGAAGCAAACTATTGGCAAAGGCTGCGTTACTAATGGGTTTCCAATTGAGATTGTATTCCTTTTGACTTTGCGAGATATCCTTCGAAAAGATCTCGAAATGATATCCGTCCATTCCGTAGAGATATCGTCTAATTACATCCCGCGAGTAGTGAGGAAGGTACACAGTAAAGTGGTTGGATATCGAAGGCTTGGCATCCCAAAGTTGTTGTTTTATGATGGGTGGAAGAATCCAATCTTCGTAAGATTCAAAGTGGAACCCCAGCTTATTCGAGCTTTTACAATAATTTTTTAGAATCCACTCGGAAATGGCCTCCTTTTTAAACGGTCGGGGTGTGAGCGGACTGTCAAAACTCGCTTGGTGGCCAATATGCCAAAACTTCTTTCGTTTTAATTTGCAGGCAAGTGCGGTGATGTATTCGTAGTCAACAATGACTAAGTCATAGGATTTTACGGGTAATTTCTTGGCTTCTTTCAAGATTCGAAAAGGATTTACCTGTAATAAAATCCTCCACTTATCCAACCCCCCATTTTTCTTGTAGAATAAAGATAGACCCTTACTTCTGTATCGAACAGGTAAATCTGGACGTAAGGAGGAATTATTTCCGCTGAGAAATACGTCCACCTTTCCGTATTTACTTAAATAAGGTAAAAGCTCAACGGCCCGGGCAATATGACCGTTTCCCGTAGCCTGAACGGCGTATAGGATTTTTATGGGTTTCATCAGAGTGCACTTTGAATCCAAAATGCGACTTTTTCAGTCAATACATCTGGGATTTTCGGTGTTTCAGTGATTTCGAAGTTTAGATAAGAAGAAGGAGATTCGGTCTCGTTGTGATAATAAATGACCCATTCTCCATGTGCGTATTCCAAGCTCGTCAAATTCTCAATCCAATCACCACTATTGAGGTAAGTAGCGCTCCCCTTTTCGGTTTGAACCTCTCTCATTTGTGGTTGATGGATATGTCCGCAGATAACGTATTCAAACCCCTCTCTGATAGCTAGTTCGGAAGCGGTATTCTCAAAATCGTCGATCCAAGCAACCGCTTTTTTAACGCTGTTTTTAACTTTCTTGGAAAAGCTTCTTTTCTCCTTACCCATGAACTTGAGAATCTTGTTGATCCAATGGTTCATCCAAATGAGTAAGTCGTATCCATGACCTCCGAGTTTAGCCAGAATTTTGGCACTTCCTTTGGTGGTGGCATCGAATACATCGCCGTGAAAAATCCATACTTTTTTACCGTCTAATTCCAGTACGACTTTATCGTCAAGTATGAGATTGCCAAGATGTGTGCTTGAATATTTTCTTAGAGCCTCGTCGTGATTTCCTGTGATATAATAAACCTGAGTACCGGTTTCCATGAGTTTGAAAATCTCACGAATAGCCTGCATATGTGCGGCTGGAAAATACTTCTTTCTAAATTGCCAAATATCGATAATGTCGCCATTTAAGACCAGTATTTTTGGGGAAATACTCTTTAAGTACTGAACGATTTCTGCCGCATGACAACCAAAAGTGCCAAGGTGGAGATCACTCATGACACAAACCTCCATCTTTCTTCTAGGGATTTGTTGCATTCGGAGTCAAAATTGTTATTCCAATGCAAAGAAGAAATATCCAATAGATGAATGAAATGCAAAAAAAAAGTTACCGCAGGATTACTACAATAACTTTTTAGAGATGTTTGATTGATTATTTATAAACCTAATTTTTTCTGTATTGATTTTGGGATCCCTTTTTTATTGACCATTACGCATATGGTTTTGTATCGCAGGTAGGAATCACTGGCGTATAAATATCCATTTGCTGGATTCTTTGTACCCCAAGAATTTTTTACATGATAAAAAGGAGTACCTGTTTTGGACTCTTTGTATATACCAACGATATGCATACCATGATCATCTGTGGTTGTTTGGTTGTCGAATGAAGCCTGTCTTAGCTCTTGAGTGATTGTTTTTTCAGGATATGGTTTATTGAAGGCATTGCCGACTTTTTCAGATCCTGCATGATTGAAAAGACGATTGTCTTTTCCTTTTTTTCTTATCATGGAGTCATGCTGAGGAATGATTGCAAGCGCATTACGGAATGAGAATCCTTTTTCGCTCACATCGGTAGCCCAAGCCACAGAGTATCCTTTTTTCAAGGAGTTTTGAATGACTTCCATCATCTCATCCAATGGTACATTCAAAGCAGTTTGCATGGCCCAATTATCAGGAACTTCGATAGAAAAAGGCTTGTAGAATGGGTGATGTGTAAATGATGTAACTACTGCATAATCATCCATATTAAGCTCTAAAGAAGCGGCAAATGATTTTGGCGTATACGTTTTCCCTCTGTATTCAAATGTCTCTGGGATTGCGCCGAGGTAAGCATCCAACACTCCGTTGATAGCATCCTGCCATTCGGGTCCTAATTCGCCCTCTTTGGTATTTTTTAAGGTTGTTACCATCGACGATAAAACAGAGACCAACTGTGCGTGATTATGACGCTTTTTCCCATGCAAGAGCCCTGTGTATATTTCTTCAGGAACGATTCCGTATTTATCAATGATGAATGGAATATCATGGCCTTCACCGCCCTCATCGAATTGGTGTTTACCATTCATCCTTAGATAGGTTATGGCCTTTTCTAAATATGCGTTTCTTGCCACGAACATTTCACTCAGATCATGATCTCCTTTACCTTCTCTGATGAGTTCTGACTCTAAAAAAGAAAGCGTACTATAACTCCAACAAGTACCGGTCCGGCACTGGTCTTTTATTTCTGTTTTGTTGATAGCAGCAATTTCTTCAAACTGATATTGACTGCCTGGTTTGTTGGTGATTTGCGCGTTAAGATTATTCGCTACAAAAGCGATTGCGGCAATTAGACTGATTTTCTTCACAGCCCAAATATACAAATTACTTAAGCTTCAAAAGGAACGCTCTTTGCTTTTTTAGGTTCCTTGAATGGTTGTCGAATGGTGTAAATAAACTTCTTCTGGAAATATTTAGCGTACACTTTAAACAATCTTAATAAGAGTCTAGATCTCGTAAATACAACAAACGAATTCTCTACGGGAATTGCTCCTAACGTACTTTTTATTTCGGCACCAGTTCTTCCAAAATTTATTCGCGCCAAATCGTTGTCAATAGCCCATTTAACCATATCTATTAACATACGTGAGTATAGCTTTGGGAATGGGTTGTCTTGTTTTTTCAAACCCAAGTGCATTGCGAAAAGCTTATTGTCATCGCGAATGCAGGAGATAAAGCCAACAAGTTCACCAGCGTGATAGTAACCCCAAATCTCAAAATTTTCTCCTAGTGATTGGTGATAACAGGAAAGTAACTTTGGTAAGTTCCTACCGATAGCAATGGTTTTGGTAGTTAAGCTTTGGGTTAACAAATTACCACATGAAGCAATCCATTCATTTGGTGGAAGATCGCTCAGCTTTTTAACTTCTACTTCTTTGGTTTCCTTGAGTATTTTCTTCGCTCGTACTCTGT
>JAYYCN010000084.1:0-6015 GCA_036161795.1 Bacteroidota bacterium | reverse complement strand
ATGAACCTCCTCCTCGAATAACCTCCATTCGGCTTATTTGTTCTGTGGGAATTTGTTCTAAGCCATATAAACCCGTAATGGGACTAAAAATGGGTCTACCATTTATTAGAACTTGTGAATATCCACCCATTAGTCCATTTATTCTCAATTGGGTGTAATTACATGTCTGACAATTACTTTCCACTCGCAAACCGGGCTGAAATCGAGCACCATCTGCAACATTGCATGTATTCAGTTGGTTCAGTGTTTTATTAGAGATAACATTAACTAAAACCGGAGATTCTGTTTTTCTCTTAGCTGTTTTAGTGCCTGTTATCACAACCTCATCTACCCGATCAATAGAATCTTGTATCGTTTGCCCGGGTAAGTTCCAACACCAAACAAACAGGAAAAAGATAATGGAACCGCGAAACATTACGACAAAAATACTTTATTCAAGGAGCCTCAGATCAAGATACATAGTCTTTAACTACACATATATCGATGACTATCCTAGCTTCAACCTATTTCTTTCGCTTTTTGTATAAATATATCGCTGTAAGCGGTAAAAAAATAAGTGCCGTTGAAATGAGACCCGTAAACAATAATTCATTCGCCCCTTGAAAATGCATTATCTTAAAGAGCCCACTCAATATAAAAACGGAGGTAGAGAAGGTACCAGATATATATACAGCTTTGCGCATTTTCAAATTTAGGAAAATATTAAAACCAGTGAAAAAACAAGTGATATGTAATGATTAAACACTGTCTCTAAACAAGATGTTTACCAGTTTTTCGGCATTTATCTGGTTATCAAAAGTCTGATTCAATAAGGTAATACGTTGTTGTTTTTGATCCTCATCAAATGACTTTTCAAATGCTGCTTTTATGTGGTCAACCAGTTGCGCAGGTGTTTTACCAACAAAGCACAAATCTTCAAGACCCGTCTCCTCAACCATTGGTCGGTTGGCTACTACAAAACGTCCACGATAAATAGAGTTTAACAGTTTAAGCTTAATACCTGTGGATTGAAACGTGACCAACACATTTGCATGAGCATTGCTTATGAGGTCAAGAATCTCATCGCTTGGAACATCCGCAATCAATCGAATATTTGAAAAGGAATCCACCGATTTAATTAAACTTTTAGGAGGCTGACTGCCGGCAATAACACAAGGTATTTTCAAACGTGAAAACACCTCTTTGACAAGAAAATGTGCGGCTCGGTGATTTTCAGGTACGGATAAATTACCGTGATATAAAATGTAGTCTCCATTTCCCATTTTACTACTTACGATATCGTTTGAATGAAAGGCTGGGACATATGTAGACTTCCTGTACTCTCCCTCAAAGTACCGATGTTCCATAGGAGAAATGGCGGCAATGCCATCTGCAAATTGACCCACTTGCTTTTCATACTCTTTCAGGCGCTTAGCTTCACCTTTGAAAAACAAGGTCTTCCACCATTTTTCTTCTGCAAGTGCAAGTGCTTCATAATAATCGTGTTCAACATTATGTGCACGCACGATTTTTACTTTATTGGCCAATAGTGGATGATTAATGTAGGCGGTTGTATGTAAGCCTTCGAATAAAATCGGGTGACGGTCTGCTGATAATCTTTCCAGTAGCTTTTTCGATTCTCTCGAACGCACGATATATGGCCTTTTACCCCAAAATGGATTTTTCTTTAATCTCGAGTAATAATGCAACTCTGATACAACCTTCTTGAGTTCATCAGCTGGTTTTTTACCTCCATAGAGAAAAACATGAAGTACAACTTCAACATCCAACTCTTTCAACGCTTTGTACTTGTAATACATGTCTGTAGAACCACCGTAATTCGGGGGGAATGGCAAATCAAATGCCACGATATGCACTTTTTTAATGGTTGAGGACATCAGAATATATTTTTAACAGATTCGCAGATTCTTTTTCCCAATTCCAAACTTTCTTGGCTTCGCTACATGAGTGCTTCATACGATTCAGTTCATGACTATTGTCCCAAAGATTATTTAAAACTTTTATAATTTCATCGTCTTCATTTTTGACCAAGGTTCCAACAGAAAATTCTTGAACCAATTGTCGATATTCAGGAAAGTCATTGATCACGGATGGAAGCTCGGCATGCACATAATCAAAAAACTTATTATTCAGAGAAAGACGATAACTTTCTGAAACAGGTTCGGAAACATTATATCCAATAGTCGCCCACTTAGTATAAATCCCTAACTCCTCTGGTCTGACAAAACCGATAAAATGAACCCGATTGTTCAAATTAAGATGATTGACCTGTCTTTCTAACTTTTCTTTAATATCACCATCGCCGATGAGTACCAAATCAAAAAGAATGTGCTCCATGATGTGGATTAAACGTTCAAGGCCACGTGCCTCATTAAGCGCGCCCTGATATAGAATAAATTCCTCACTTATATTATCTAGTGCCGCGGGCTTTGTTACATGACCTGTTACTTTCTTTTCCTCTGGCATATTACGCACCACATGAATTTCTCTAGCGTATTTAGCCGTCATCGACTTAGCGATTTCATTGCCCACGGTATACACCATATCTGCTTCAATCATAACAGATCTCTCAACCGACAACCAAATTTTCTGAATTACTTTTCGCCTCTCAACCTCTGGAACAAAAGGAAACCATTCATGAGAATCTACTATCCACTTGATTGCTTTAAAGCGCCTTATCACCATGCCCGCAATGGCCGTATCCAAATCAACAGAGCAAAGTATGTGTAAATTCTTGTTCCATAGGAATAGTATTAATCTTAGATTGTACTCAAGGTAAAAGAGCTTACCACGATTAAAAAAACATTGGATTTTATGCTGGTCGAAATTATACTTTTCAATGGGTCCGGATCCTTTCAAAACACGACCAACCAATGTCACATCAGCTCCTTCGGATGCAAGAAACTCACACGTTCGAATCATTCTCCGATCCCCTACCAAATCATTGGTGACAGTACAGTATATTTTTACCCCCTGCATCGTATCGTATTCGATATAGTTTTCTCCAAAATGCCATCATCTAGCATTAGTTCCAACGTGCGAACATAGTTTTTCTTCTGTTCAATTGGAAAAGTGCCCATCAAATCCAGAAGCTCCCATTCGTTATTTTGAACTTTGTGAAGAATATCCTTTTGTATCGCAACCATATCCGTTGGGTACTCACTCTGACAAATATCGCAAGATCCACAGCTTTTCTCAATGGCACCTGTAAAGTACTCCACCCAAAATGAAGATCTACATTGCTCGTTGGTTGCATATTCCTTCAGCTTCATCAAAGAATTGATTCTTCTTTCCTTTAAAGCTTCCATAAATGCCAATTTAGGTTTTGGGTACATGGAACGGGGTTCCAACAATGTAATAAGGGGATCAGTCGTTTTAGGGGTATATTCGAGTAATCTAGCTGCCTGAAGTTTTAATATCAACTGTTTAACTTCTTCCATTGAGATGTGTAAATAC
Source organism: Bacteroidota bacterium (assembly GCA_036161795.1). Lineage (GTDB taxonomy): Bacteria > Bacteroidota > Bacteroidia > NS11-12g > UBA955 > VMCP01. Next base: position 2,559 of record JAYYCN010000084.1, on the reverse strand, counting down.
CGTGATAGTTCCCACTCACTAATATTTACAAATCGTTCAAAAACACCTCCATACGATCTTAGAATTAAATCAATTACTGGCTGATATACCGCATACCTGATTTTAAAATCATATATTTCGGTGTAATCAGCTGTAAACATCAATCTAGACGGTTGCAACAAACCTTCTGACATGGTTAAATAGCCCAATTTCTCAATGGTTTGCAAGGAATAATAAAACTCCGTGGTGGGTATGTTATATTTCTTAGCCGCGCTTTCCCAATCCAACGAATAAGTGTGCCCTTCACCAGAACCTGGCGAAACACCAATATTATTCATGACCGCATGATACACGCGAATGATTGATTTTTCTGAGGGATGTTGCTTTTCAATAAACTCTTCAGCTCGCACCCAGTCTTGTTCGTCGTGCAACATTATACACTGCGAAACGTTTCCATCCCTTCCTGCTCTTCCCGCTTCTTGGTAATAATCTTCGGGGGTAGAACTCGGCGATACGTGATAGACATTTCTTACGTCCGGCTTATCAACGCCCATGCCAAAAGCATTTGTGCAGACCATAACGCGCACAGAATTATTCATCCACTCTTGTTGACGCTTCTCCCTTGAATCACGATCAAGACCTCCGTGATAATAATGAGTTGAAATACCTTCTTTGTCTAACCAATCAGCTATATCCTGTGCTAGTTTACGAGTTCCAGCAAATACGATACTACAGCCCTCATTTGTCTTCAAACCTTGAAGTAGCACTTGCATTTTATTCGATGTCTTAAAAACCCGAAATATCAAATTACTTCTTCCGAAATCACCACGATATATGGTCGTATTTTTTAAGGCTAATCCCTCTAAAATATCATCCTGAATCCAACGAGGAGCACTAGCTGTAAAAGCCGCAAGTGCCGGTTTATTTGCGAGTAAGGGATACACTTCTTTAACTTTTCGAAAAGATGGCCGAAAATCAGCTCCCCACATTGAAATACAATGTGCTTCATCTATCACCAACAAGCGAATATCCAGGTTGGGTAAATACTCCTGAAAAGAAATAGAGGTTAACCTTTCCGGTGAAACATACAAGAAGGAATAATATTCTTGCAGCGCATTTTCCATGATAATCTGTTGTTCTTTGTATCCCTGCCCACTGGTTAAAAATGCTGCATCAATACCTCGCTCGTGAAGACCATCAACCTGATCTTTCATCAGAGCAATAAGGGGAGATACGACAATTGTCAATCCACCTAGAATCAAACCCGGAACCTGAAAACAGATACTTTTACCACCCCCTGTAGGTAGCAATGCCAGTACGTTTTGCTTCGCTAAAATTGCTTGTATAATGTCTAGCTGACCTTTTCGATAGTCATCGTAACCCCAATATTTCTTGAGGATTTTATGTGCATCAGAACTGCCCATATCTTAAGTATTGAGGTCATTGATACGCCCGTCTGCAAGTTCCACACGGCGGTCAGCTAACTGAGCAAGTTCCAAATTATGAGTGACGATTAAAAAGGTGAGATCAAAATCATCTCTCATTTTTAAAAAGAGCTCATGGATGTGTTTGGCATTTTTTGAATCTAAATTGCCACTTGGCTCATCTGCTAAAATCACACTTGGTTTCATCGCAAGTGCACGGGCAATCGAAACGCGCTGTTGCTCACCGCCTGAAAGTTGACCCGGTTTATGACCAACCCTATGTTCAAGTCCAAGGTATACTAGTCTGTCTTTTGCTTCTTTTTCGGCTTTCGACCGTGTAATACCAGCAATAAGCATGGGTAACATGGTATTTTCAACTGCTGATAACTCAGCAATCAACTGATGAAATTGAAATACAAAACCAAGGTGTTTGTTCCGAAAGGCTGAAAGTCTATTTCCTTGTAACTTGGTTGCATCTTCACCCGCAATTTTTAGCTCACCACTGCTTGGAGATAGAAGAGTCCCCGCAATGTGAAGCAAAGTACTTTTACCCGCTCCACTTTCTCCCGTAATACAGACTATTTCTTTGGTTTTCACCTCAAGGCTTATATCCTTCAAAACGGAAACTTGAGAGAACTCTTTAGAAATATTACGACAGGATATCACTTTTTAACAGAATGTTTAAGGTATTGGATTCAAAGTTAGTTAATTTCGCGGCACTATCGGTAGAACGAATATTTGAAATCATCCTATGAATACCCACGAATATCAGGCCAAAGAAATCTTAAAGTTGTACGGAGTTGCGATTCAAAATGGCTTCGTAGCTGAAAATGCAGAAGAAGCTCGCCAAGCAGCTGAGAAAGTTAAAACCGAATTCAACAGCGATTGGTGTGTTGTAAAAGCTCAAATCCACGCAGGTGGTAGAGGTAAAGGTAAAATAACGGGAAGCGAGCAGCGTGGTGTTCAGGTTGCTAAATCTCCAGAAAACGCAGCTGAAATTGCAAATAATATGCTAGGTGGCACCCTGGTTACTCTCCAAACAGGAGAAGCAGGTAAAATGGTTAGTAAAGTATTGGTTGCACAAGACGTTTTCTATCCTGGTCCGAACGAACCCGACGAGTACTACATGAGTGTTTTACTCGATAGAGAAAAGAAA